>NZ_JBASOH010000020.1:0-8683 GCF_049658005.1 Azovibrio sp.
TCTCCTCCCAGGATCAACTGCACATCCGGCGCCAATTTCTGCAAGGCCTCCAGCAACACTGAAAACCCTTTGTAATGCACATGCCGCCCCACCGCAAAAATCAGGCGGCCGGGGTGGCTTTGGCGAATCCGGGCGGCCTCGGCCTGAGGCGCCACGAAGCGGGACAACTCAAATCCATAGGGAATGACCCGCACTTTCTGACGGATGCCGGCAATGGACAGGGCGGCAGAAGATTTGAGATGTTCCGGTGTGGCCACGATGATCGCCCTGGCCTGGCGCAGGATGGCACGCTGCCAGGGCTCATAGAGTTTGAGCAGCCGCCGCTGGCGGGTGATGTCGGCATGCCAGGTGATTACCCGGGGCACATGGGCGGGAATCACCATCGAGGCCAGATGGGACATCGGCCCGGGAAAGTGGAGGTGCACCAGATCACAGCCTTGCTGCCGGTACTGGCGCCAGGTTTCAAGGATCAGGCCGGGCGAGAGCGCAAGGCTGCCATCCACATTCCAGCTGGCCGTCCGCACCACCGGCACCCCCCCTTTGACGAAACGGGCACTCTTGCCATCTCGCGAGGGAACCAGATGCACGAAGTCCACCCGGTCTTGCAAGGTTTCCAGCAGACTCACCACATGGGCTTCGATCCCTCCCGGCAAGTCATCGCAAAACCGCCCCAGGCAAATTACCCGCATGATCGCCAGCCCGGGCTGGCCCGCTCGATACGCCTCATTCAGCCTCCAGCCTCCAGCATCCAGGCCAGCGTTTCCTCCAGCGGCGGGCTATCCCAGGCGCCGATCAGGCGTCGCAAGCGGGCCGGATTGCCGCCCAGGGTATGGACCTCGCCGGCGCGCACGAACGCCGGATTGACTTCCACCTCGATGGCATGCCCCGTAATCCCCTCGGCCAGCGCCAGCACCTGGCGCAAGGACAGGGTGCGGCCGGAACAGATATTCACCACCTGGCCGGCCGCATCCGCCTCCAGCAAGCGGCGATAGGCTTCGGCCACGGCGCGCACATCGGAAAAATCCCGCCACACGTCCAGATTCCCCAGTTCGATGCGCTCGGCCCGGCGCCGGAAATGCGCGACGATCTTGGGCAACAGGAAGTCGGCAGACTGACCCACTCCGGTGTAATTGAAGGGCCTGACGATCACGATCGGCAGACGGTCCAGCCACAGGCGGGCCATATACTCCATTGCCAGCTTGCTGACCGCATAGTCATTGGCGGGGTTGGGCGGGGTCGCCTCATCGAGGATGCCGTCGGTACTGTTGCCATAGACATTGGCGCTGCTGGCCAGCAATACGCTTTGCGGCTGACAGCCGGTATGCACCAGCGCCGCCAGCAGGTTGCGGGTCCCTACCACATTGGTCTGGTAAAAAGCGGCAGGATCGCCGTGCCCGACAAAGGCAATCGCCGCCAGGTGCACCACCACATCGGGCCGGGCCGTCGCTACCGCCGCCTCCAGTGCCGGCGCATCCAGCAGATCCCCTCGCAGCAGGTGAGCCGCGCCGGCAGGCGGCGTACCGGCACAAGTGCCGAACACCTGATAACCCGCGCGCTCCAGTTCAGCCGCCACGTAGCGGCCGGTAAAACCCTCGATACCCGTGATCAAGGCGCGCATGTGCTGCCTCAAAAGGAAAACCCGCGCTGATTGCGGCTCATGTCCGCCTCCACCATCATGCGGCACAGGGATTCGAGCTGGGTCTTTGGCGCCCAGCCCAGCACACGCCGGGCCTTCTCCGGGTTGCCGATCAGCAGTTCCACCTCGGCCGGACGGTAGAAACGCGGATTGACCTTGACCAGCAGCCGGCCGGTCGCGGCGCAACGGGCCTCCTCCGCCTCGGCCGCCCCTTGCCACTCCAACGCAATATCCACGGCCTTGAACGCCATCGTGACGAAATCCCGCACCGTCTCGGTGCGATGGGTCGCCAGCACGAAAGTATCGGGCGTATCGGCCTGCAGCATGCGCCACATGCCTTCGACATATTCCCTGGCATAACCCCAGTCGCGCCTGGCATCGAGGTTGCCCAGTTCCAGCACCTCCAGCTTGCCCAGCTTGATCTTGGCCACACTGTCGGTGATCTTGCGGGTCACGAACTCCCGGCCCCGCAAGGGGGATTCGTGGTTGAACAAGATGCCGCTGCAAGCGAAGATGTCGTAACTCTCGCGGTAATTCACCGTCATCCAGTGTGCATACAACTTGGCGACACCGTAGGGGCTGCGCGGGTAAAAGGGCGTGTCCTCCACTTGGGGAATCGCCTGGACCTTGCCAAACATCTCGGACGTGGAAGCCTGATAAAAGCGCACCCCGGGGTTGACGATACGGATCGCCTCCAGCAGGTTCACCGGGCCAATACCCGTGATTTCCGCCGTGGTCAGCGGCTGCTCGAACGACACCCCGACAAAGCTCTGGGCCGCCAGGTTATAGACTTCTTCGGCTTCGGTCTGCTGCAGCAGACGGATGCTGGCCGACAGATCGGTCAGGTCATACTCCACCAGTTCCAGTTGCGGGTGGGCGGCAATCCCCAGTTCTTCGATACGCCAGAAATTGACGGAACTGGTACGGCGGTAAGTCCCATAAACCCGGTATCCCTTTTCCAGCAGCAATTCCGCCAGATAGGCACCATCCTGCCCGGTAATGCCCGTCACAATCGCTTTTTTCATTATGCTTTCCCTTGTATTCATCCCATGCTGAAGCGCCATCCCGGCTCAGCTGCGGCCGTAATTATCCTCGAAACGCACAATGTCATCTTCCCCAAGATAGGAACCCGACTGCACTTCGATCATTTCCAGCGGAATGCGGCCCGGATTTTCCAGGCGATGCGCCACCCCAAGGGGGATATAAGTGGACTGGTTTTCCGTCAGCAACAAGGTTTTTTCGCCCATGGTCACCTTGGCCGTCCCCGACACCACGATCCAGTGTTCGGCGCGGTGGTGGTGCATTTGCAGGGAAAGGCGGGCGCCGGGGTCCACCACGATGCGTTTGACCTGAAAACGATGCCCCGCATCGATGCTGTCGTAGTGCCCCCAGGGCCGGAAAATCTTGCGGTGGGCATCGGACTCGGGGCGTCCCTCCTGCTTCAAGCGGCTCACCAGCTGCTTGACTGACTGCAGATGATCCTTATGCGCCACCAGCACGGCATCCGGGGTTTCCACCACCACCACATCCCGGACTCCCACACAGGCCACGAGGCGATGTTCGGAGCGCAAATAGCAATCTTCGCTTTCCAGCGCCAGCACATCGCCACGCAACACATTGCCGGCGCCATCCTTGGCTCCGATCTCCCACAGCGCGCCCCAGGAGCCGACGTCGGACCAGGCGGCATCCAGTGGCACCACAACCCCGGCCCCTCCTGCCAGATGCTCCATCACGGCGTAGTCGATCGAATCCGCCGGGCAAGCCGCGAAAGCGGCGGCCCCAAGGCGGATGAAATCCTGATCCGACGCCCCCTCCGCCACGGCCGCCTCGCAGGCCGCCAGCATATCCGGACGGCGGGCACCGAGCTGGGCCAGCCAGACGGAACTGCGCATGACAAAAATGCCGCTGTTCCAGAGATAATCACCCGAACTCAGATAAGAAGCCGCCGTGACCCGATCCGGCTTTTCCACAAAGGCCTGGATATCGAAACCGCCCCCCGGCAGGGGCGCCCCCCGGCGAATATAGCCAAAGCCGGTATCCGGCGCGCTGGGGACGACCCCGAAAGTCACCACGCGGCCTTCGGCGGCATGAGCGAGGGCCTGGCGCAAGGCGCGCTGAAACGCGGCCAGATCCCCCAGCACATGATCCGCCGGCATCACCACCATCAAAGGGTCATCCTCCCGGCACAACAAGGCCGCCACGGTCAGCGCGGGTGCGGTATTGCGTCCGCAAGGCTCCAGGGCTATCCGTACCTGGCTGGAACGGATGGCCCGTACCTGCTCGGCTACCAGGAAGCGATATTCCTCATTCGCCACCACCAGCGCCGGCGCCTTCTCGAAATCCTGTT
Organism: Azovibrio sp.; assembly: GCF_049658005.1. Lineage (NCBI taxonomy): Bacteria > Pseudomonadati > Pseudomonadota > Betaproteobacteria > Rhodocyclales > Rhodocyclaceae > Azovibrio > Azovibrio sp. The sequence continues at coordinate 3,984 of NZ_JBASOH010000020.1, forward strand.
CCAGTCCGCAACCCTCCAGGCGCTTCAGCGTATCTTGCAGCAGGGACGATTCGCCCACCAGGGGCAGCAACTGCTTCGGATACTGTTCCCGTGACAAAGGCCACAAACGGCTGCCCGCCCCCCCGCACAAAACCACCGACAAAACCTTCATGACCTTCTGTTCCCTTAATTCCCGGCTTCCAGCCAGGTGTTGAAGCGGCTCATCTCTTCGTTATCCAGACGCCCCACCAGCGCCATCAAGCGCAGGCGGGCCAGGACATATTCATAACGCCCCCGGCTCAGATCGCGATGGGCGCTCGCCAGGCTCTGCTCTGCATTGAGGATATCCAGGCTGTTGCGCGTGCCGGCCTGGAAACCCTTGCGCGTCGAGAACAAAGTCTGCTCAGCCGATTGCACGGCCTGGGTATAAGCTTTCACCCAATGCACCCCCTGCGCCGCGCCATCAAACTCCTTGCGCACCTGCAAACCCACCTCACGGCGCATGGCCTCCATTTGCTGTCGTACCTTCTCCAGATTGGCCTGCGCCTGACGAACGGTGGAATTGACATAGCCGCCACTGAAAATGGGAATGGAAACCTGCACCCCCACCATCTTCGTGTCATATTCAGAACCGATCGTGGTATTGCTGTCGCTCTTGCTATCGGAGCGCTGCGCCACCAGATCCACGGTCGGCATATGGCCGGAACGCGCCTTCCAGACTTCCTTCTCGGCCGCCTCCACGTCGGAGCGCAAGGCCCGCAGTTTGGGATTGACCTGCTCTGCCACCTCTACCCAATCCTCCAGGCGCACCGGATCAGGGGGCACCAGTTCCAGCCGCTCGGGATTCAAGGTGGACAGTGGCGTCAATGGCCGCCCCACCACGGTGCGCAAGGTATCCAGGGCAAACTCCACCTTGTACTCCAGCTGAATCGCCTGGGCCTTCACCAGATCCAGGCGGGAACGGGCTTCATCCACATCGGTGCGTGTTCCCGCCCCGGCCCGGAAGGCCTTTTCGGCATACTGCATCTGCGCCTCATAAGCCTGCTGCTGGGAGCGGTTCACCTGCAGTTCGGAGCGCGCCAGGAGCACATCGAAATACGCAGACCCCACGGTCACCGCCAGGTCCTGCAGCGCCTGCTCCAGGCGCGCATCCGCGCTGGCCACCTGCGCCTTCGATTGGGCATAAAGCGCAAAATTATATGCCCGGAACAAAGGCTGCTTCAAGGTCAGGGCATAGTTGTGACTGTTGTAGTCTATCTCACGCGTCACCGGCCCATAAAAACCCTGACTGGTCTGTTCGGTCGTGTTTTTCCCCTTGCTGCCACTGAAGGACAGGTTGGGCAGCAACTGGGCGCGCGCCTGGGGCAGCACTTCCCGCTGGGCATCCGCTTCGGCACGCGCCGCCAGATAACTCGCATTGGCCTCCAGCGCCTGGCGGTACAAGCTCAGCAGATCATCCGCCCGAGCCAGCTGCCCGCTCCCCCACAACAGGCCCAAGGCCAGCACGCTACTTACCACCGCACGGGAGGCCATCTCACTCCTCCTTCATGGAAACGGCGATGCGACTCAACAAGGGCCGCAGCAGATAAGTCAGCATCGACCGCTCACCGGTGATGATGATGACTTCAGCCGGCATGCCCGCCTGCATCTGCCGGTCACCCAGAATCTTCATTCCCTCAGGGGTGATGGAAACGCGGGCCAGGTAGTAAGACACGCCCGTCTGCGGCTCCGTGAGCAGGTCGCTGGAAATCGAATCCACCTTGCCCGGCACCACCAGCTGCGGGCTGTGAGAGAAGGCCGAGAAGCGCACATTGGTCGTCCGGCCGGGCTGCACCCGGTCGATCAGATGCGGCGGCACTTTGGTTTCCAGCACCAGCGCCTCATCCTTGGGCACGATATCCATCACCTTCTGACCGGGGGTAATCACCCCGCCTACGGTTTGGGCCACCAGGCCCACCACCTGCCCATCGACCGGCGCCCGGAGAATGGTCCGGGCCAACTCATCGCGCACCGCCACGAACTTGTCCGCCTCGGCCTGAACCTGGCTGCGCACCTCCGCCAGCTGGCCATCCACTTCCTTGCGATACTCCTGCTGGCGCTGGATCTTGCGCTGCTTGAGTTCGGAAATGGCGCGTCGGGAACGCTCGATATTCCCGATCAGATCGGCAATGGAGCCCGTCGTCTCGGCCGCCGTACGCTCCAGCGCCAGCAAGTTGTTACGCGGCGCATAACCTTCGGACACCAGATCCCGCAAACCCGTCATTTCTTCCTGGATGAAGCCCTGCTGCGCCTTGCGCCCCTCCAGCATGCCCTGATAGCCGCGAATCGCCGCTTCATGGCCGAGGATCGACTCGTCAATGGATTGCAGCTCGGCCTGCAAGGCACCGCGCCGCGCCAGGAACAGGCTTTCCTGATTCACCAGCGCCGCTTCCACCCGGGGGTCTGTCCTGGCCTCCATCAGGTCAGGATGAAAGCTGATCTTTTCCGCCCCCGACTGCTCCGCGAGCAGACGTCCCTCCATGGCCCGCAAGGTCAGGTAACGCTGACGCACGGATTCGAAATTGGCCTGGGTCGCTGCCTCATCGATTTCCAGCAAAGGGGCGCCCGCCTTGACGAACTGCCCCTCCTTCACATGCACGGCCTTGATGATGCCGCCGCTCAGGTGCTGCACTGCCTTGCGCTTCGTATCGATCGTCACCATGCCCTGTGTCGGCACCCCCTCATCGAGCGGCGCCAGGGCGGCCCAGAGCAGAAAGCCGCCAAACCCCACGCCCAACACCCAGAGGCCGACCCGGGCAGGATGGCGGGTATCCATGGGCAGGTTTTCCTGACCCTCCTTCTGAGTCGCCTCGAGATCAGGATGACGAGGCACCAGAAAACCAAATAAATCACGTATAGCCATAACAGGATTCCAGAAAAAACCGATCTCGAAAGATCATCAAATCAACAAGAAGAACGCACTCAGGCCGGGACTGCTGCAATCTGGGGAACAGGGGTGGGCGCGGGCGGGGTAGCGGCGGCCTTGAGCCTGGCCAGGACTTCCTGGGTGCTGCCGAACAGGGCGATCGTCCCCTCCTTGAGCACCAGCAACAGGTCCGTGACCCCGATGATGTTGGTCCGGTGCGTGATCAGGAACACCGTCGTACCGTGCTGCTTCAGATCCCGGATCGCCGCCAGCAGGGCGGCCTCACCCACATCATCCAGATTGGCGTTAGGTTCATCGAGCACCACGAAGCGGGGATTGCCATAAATCGCCCGGGCCAGGCCCACCCGCTGCCGCTGCCCCCCCGACAACTGCCCACCGGCCACCCCCATGGGGGTGTCGTAGCCCTTGGGAAAGCGCAGGATCATGTCGTGAATACCGGCCCGCTTGCACGCTTCGATCACCTTGGCCGAGTCGACCTCGCCAAAACGCGCCACATTTTCGGCGATCGTGCCTTCAAAAAGCTCCACATCCTGGGGCAGATAGCCCACATACGGGCCGAGCTCATCCCGTTCCCAGTGTTCGATGGATTCGCCATCCAGACTGACGCTGCCTTCGACATGAGGCCAGATTCCCATCAGGCAACGCGCCAGGGTGGACTTGCCGGAACCCGAAGGCCCCACCACCCCCACCACCGAGCCCGACGGCACCGAGAACGACAAGGATTTCAGGATGGGCGACTCGCGCCCGGGCACCTTCGCCACCAGCTGCGCCACCTCCACGCGACCGGAAAGCGGTGCATGCGCCCGGCCCCTGGGGCGCACCGGATTTTCTTCCAGCAGATTTTCCAGGCGCAAGAAAGCATCCTTGGCGGACAGGACACTGCGCCAGGACGACACCAGCACACCCAGCGGCTGGGTCGCCCGCCCCATCAGCACATTCGCGGCAATCATGGCGCCAGGGCTCAACTCCCCCTCGATCACCAGCAGGGCGCCGGCCGCCAGGGCCAGGGACTGCTGGGCATATTGCAGGAACTTGGTCATCGCCTGCATGCGGCTGGTGGCATCCTGGGCATGACTGTTGAGCAGCAGGGCCTTGCTGTGGCGCTTTTGCCACAAGCGGCGCAGCCCCCCCAGCATGCCCATCGACTCCACCACCTCCGAATTCTTCAGCTTGTTCTGGACAAAGGCCCCCAACTCCATGTTGGCCGTCGCCGCCACCTCCAGCGGCTGATGGACCACCTTGCCGGAAAAATAGGCCGCCACCACGAACACGATCGAAAAAACAATCGAAACCAGGCCCAAAAACGGATGCAGCAGAAACAGCACCATGATGTAGATGGGCGTCCAGGGCGCGTCCATGAAGGCAAAGGCGCCGTTACCGGTCAGAAACTGGCGGACATTGACCAGATCGCTCAAGGACTGGGCCGGGCGGCCGCCGGGCTGACGCAACTGCCGCTCGAAACAGGTCCGGAAAACCCGGGAGTTCAGCAAGCTATCCAGCTTCACCCCGGTGCGCACCAGCAGCCGGGAGCGCATCCATTCAGAAAAACTCATGACCAGGAAGAAGAACAGCATCACCAGGGTGAGCGCCATCAGCGTAAAGCTGCTGTGACTGACGAGCACCCGGTCAAAAACCTGAAGCATGTACAGGGTCGGGGTCAGCATCAGCACGTTAACCACGATCGTGAAGATCACGGCCACCGCAAACTCATGCCGCAGGCCCCACAGCACCCGGGTCAATTCACTACGCTCGAAAAAAGCAGGTGTTTTCATGACTAAAAGACTCCAGATCAATC
>NZ_JBASOH010000021.1:0-1776 GCF_049658005.1 Azovibrio sp.
ATAGGACATTTTATGGCAAAAGAACATTTTAACCGGACGAAACCGCACGTGAACATCGGTACGATCGGTCACGTTGACCACGGTAAGACGACTTTAACAGCTGCTATCACTACTGTTTTAGCAAAAAAAGGATTCTCGGAAGTTCGTACGTTCGACTCAATCGACAACGCACCGGAAGAAAAGGAAAGAGGTATTACCATCAATACTTCACACGTTGAATACGAAACTGAAAACCGTCACTATGCGCATGTTGACTGTCCGGGTCACGCTGACTATGTAAAGAACATGGTTACCGGTGCTGCCCAGATGGACGGCGCGATCATCGTTGTAGCTGCCACTGACGGGCCGATGCCCCAGACGCGTGAACACATTCTGTTGGCACGTCAGGTGAACGTTCCGAAACTGGTTGTTTTCATGAACAAAGTGGACCTGGTTGACGACGAAGAGATGTTGGAACTGGTAGAAATGGAAATGCGTGAACTGCTGACGTTCTACAATTTTGATGGCGACAACACACCGGTTATTCGAGGTTCTGCCCTTGGCGCTTTGAACGGCGATCCGAAATGGGAAGAAAAAATCATCGAGCTGATGGCTGCGGTAGACTCATGGATTCCGCTGCCTCCGCGTGATGTAGACAAACCATTCCTGATGCCTGTTGAAGACGTGTTCTCAATCACCGGTCGCGGTACTGTGGCTACAGGCCGTATTGAAACAGGTATTATCAAAACAGGTGAAGAAGTACAGATCATCGGACTCGGTGCTGAAGGCAAAAAATCGGTGGTTACCGGCGTTGAAATGTTCCGCAAGATTCTGGACGAAGGCCAGGCCGGTGATAACGTTGGATTGCTGCTTCGCGGTATTGACAAAGACGAAATCAAACGTGGTATGGTAATCTCTCACCCGGGTAAAGTAAAACCTCACTCCAAGTTCAAAGCTGAGGTATATATCCTGAAGAAAGAAGAAGGCGGACGTCACACTCCGTTCCACGACCACTATCGTCCTCAGTTCTACATCCGTACACTCGACGTTACCGGAGAAATCATGTTACCGGAAGGTGTGGAAATGGTCATGCCGGGTGACAACATTACCATCGAGGTAGATCTGATCTATCCGGTAGCATGTAACGTAGGTCTTCGTTTCGCTATCCGCGAAGGAGGTCGTACCGTTGGTGCCGGACAGATTACAGAGTTACTGGATTAATATTCTCTCCTCTCTGCTTCTTCTGTAAAAGAAAATACAGGGAACCTATTACCAAACAGAGCCCTGCCTGCAGCATACACTCCTTTTGAGGAGGGATGGGCAGGGCTTATACGGGTCTAGCTCAGTTGGTAGAGCACTGGTCTCCAAAACCAGGTGTCGGGAGTTCGAGTCTCTCGACCCGTGCACAAACGATCCGAATTGAATGAAAAAAATAGTTGCATATTTAAAGGATGCTTATACCGAATTAGTCTATAAGGTATCCTGGCCAACAAGAGAGGAACTCTCCGGCAGCACGGTAATTGTATTGATTGCTTCCCTTATAATTGCCCTTATCGTGTTTGGGATAGATTCTCTTTTTGAGTGGATTCTGAAACTCCTCTACGGTATTTTATAAATTCTGAACTGAGAGATTATGACTGAAGAGAAAAAAAAATGGTACGTCCTGCGTTCCGTTAGCGGTAAAGAAAGTAAAGTCAAAGAGTATCTTGAGTCAGAAATTAAAAAAACCGATTTAGGAAAGTACATTTCTCAAGTTCTCATCCCCACGGAAAAGACTTATACAGTACGCAACGGAAA
>NZ_JBASOH010000022.1:0-16513 GCF_049658005.1 Azovibrio sp.
CCTGTTTCCGGCAGTTGATCTCAGGTCAATCTGCGCAACGCCAGACTGGCAGCCAGTTTCAACGAATGAGCAGGAGTCCCCTGATGGGTGAAGCAAAAAGACGGGAAAAAGCGGTGCTGACGCAGGCTCTGCAGGCCATGGCGGTGGACACGCCAGGCGGACGAATCCACGTGCAGTGGGACCCACGACCAGGACTCCACGACCAGGACTCCACGACCAGGACTCCACGACCAAGACTCCACGACCAGGACTCCACGGCTAGCGCTGCGCCGAACGCACAACTGACCTTCTTTGCCGGGTTTTTGCCGAGTTTTTGCCGAGTTTTTGCCGAAATTCCTGGCCACCACCGGGCTCTACGAATCCTGGGTCGAGAGCTGCCCCCTTAAGCTCCACCTTGAGTTACCGCAGCCCGAATGCGCCCGGCAAACGCGATGTCCTGGGCACCTGGCTGTTATCGATCCTGGCCGGACACAAACGCTACGCCCACATCACGGGCCTGCGGGGTGATGCACTGAGCCCGCAGATACTGGGCATGGAAAAAATCATCAGCTGCGCCGGGCGCGCCTCCAGTCGCGCTATGCGCTCCTTCCGCCGAGCCCGGCGCAACCCCTTCAACCTGCGATCCCTTCAGCATGACTTAAGCTCCTTTTCCAGACACGATTTAACCCCAAATTCGTGTCCAGAAAAACCGGGGCCGGCGCAGTTGAAGGAACAGGCTATCCACGGCCGCGTGTTCAAGAATGTCGAGGCGGTCCGCGCCGCGGTCACTGAGTTCAAGGATCGTTACAATCGCCACTGGCGTCTCGAAAAACCGGGCTTCATGTCACCCCTCGAAGCCCGTCAGGCTCATGCCGTTGGAAAGGTGGCCTGAGTTGCAAAACCGTGTCCAGACAATCCGAGCCGGCACAGATGCGCGTGCTGCCATCGGCTTCGACGATCAGCGCACAGGCGGTAATCTGCGCCTGATGAATGTCGAGACCAATGACGCGCTTATGCAGCGCTACCCGTTCCATGCTTCCTCCTGTCAAATTACACTCAACGGCGGAAGATGGCGGGTGCCAAGACTGAATTTGCCTGAAGGCGACAAGTCGACAACGGCCTGTTTAGCGTGCGCTCTCTAAGGAAGCAATCCGGGGTACGAGTCAGTCCGGCGAGTCACGTTAGGTGCGGGGGCAAGCCGCCAAAAAATATCACGACTTCTACCCGCCACCTTCCACCACGAAGTCTCTTTCATCATCAGGGGTGGCGCAATTCACCATCACCGTTAGGTTGACATGAAAAAACCCCGCCCAAAGGTTCAGGGCGGGGAACAGGGAGGTCTCGAACGGGGGTTCGAGGCGGGTACTGCGGGATCAGCAGGCGGACATCAGATGGCCACGAGACTGCGACTGGGAATAGGCCGAGGCCGAGGCCGATGCCGGGGCCGGGAACTTGGCCTGGAACTTGGCCGGGGCCGGGGCCGGGGCCGGGGCGCCTGGGCCAAACAGGTATCGGCAGGCGGCCTGCAGGAAATTCTGGCGGATGGCTTCACTCATTTCGGGTTTTCCTTCGGGGTTACTGTTGTCATGCATGGGATCATGATAACGACCGGAGCATGCGGTTTCCATGATGCTTGCGTGTGGCTGCCGTAACCGGGAGGCCGGGTTTGTTGACGCTTTGTGACGGGCCGGGCCGGGGTTCAATCTGCGGCCGGATGCTGGGGCCAGGCCAGGGTGAAACGGGCGCCGCCCAGGGGGGAGTCGGTGACGCTGGCGGTGCCGCCGTGTAGTTCCATGACCCGCCGGGTGATGGCCAGGCCGAGGCCGTAGCCGCCGGTGGCGCGGTCGCGCGAGCGGTCGAGGCGGGTGAAGGCCGAGAAAATGCGTTCCCGCTCTGCGGTGGGGATGCCGATACCGTCGTCGTCAACATGCACGACAATCAGATCGCCTTCGCAATGACTGCTGACGCGAATCTGCTGTTTTCCATATTTGAGGGCGTTGCGCAGCAGATTGCTGATGGCCTGAGGCATGTGCTTCTTGTCCAGGGAGACGCTGAGGTTGTCCGGCAACTGGCTCAGATCCAGTTGCAGGTCCATGTCGCGGCCCAGGATGCGCAGGCTGTCCACCTGGTCTTCCAGCCATTCGGCAAAATCGACCCGGGTCAGGTTCAGTAACGGTGTTTCCCGTTCGAAACGGGCGTAGGTCAGGCTGGAGTCGATCAGCTTGTCCAGTTCTTCCAGATCATTTTCCATCATGGTGTTGAGGCGCTGCCTTTCCTCGGGCGAATTGGCTTCACTCATCATTTCACTGGCAAAGCGCAGGCGGGCAATCGGGGTGCGTAGTTCGTGCGAGATGGCGCTGGAGAGCTCTTTCTGGGTGGCGATCAAACGCTGGATCTGTTCGGCCATGCCATCCAGGGTGTCCGTGAGCGGTGCGAAAAGCTTGCTCTGGGCACCCGGAGAGCGCGCCGCCAGGTCGCCTTCGCCCAGGGCCCGGGCCGTCTGGCGCAGCGCTTCCAGGTCGCGCCAGATGGGCCGCACCCAGAACCAGAGGGCGACGGCAAAGAGCAGCCCGATCACCGACCAGGTCAGCAGGCGGGTGCGTATTTCCAGGGGAATCCCCGAGGCCTGCAGTTCCGGGTTGTGGCTGGGCGAGAGGGGGCCGACCACCAGCACCTGGCCGGATTTGCGCAGCGCGTAGTACATCACTTCCCCATCGCGGTGAATGGCGATATTTCCGGCATCGATCTGTTCGAGCAGGGGAGGGGGGAGGTTCAGGTTACTGCGCTCTTCGATGGCCAGGCGGTAGGCAAATTTTTCGTCCAGGAGGCGGATGCGCTTGTCCCAGCTGTACTTGGGGTGGCGGAACAGGTCTTCCTCGATCATGAGGATGGTGCCGCGCATGAAGCGACGTGCGTAATCGTCGGTAATGCCTTTCAGGGCGGTGGAAATCAGGGCGTCGGCAAAGAAGGCGATGGCCACGAAGGTGCCCATGACCAGCAAGTAAAAATTGAAAAAGATTTTGGAGAGGCTGTAGCGCCGCCCTCGCCAGCGCAGGCGGCGTTTGGGCAGTTCAGCCCCCTCTGCCGGCTGGGGCTCAGTTCCAGTCATGCTGGCTGAACAGGTAGCCCTTGCCGCGCACGGTCTTGATCCTGGCCGGATTTTCCGGGTCGTCGCCAATCTTTCTGCGCAGCCGGGAAATGCGGGCGTCGATGGAACGGTCGAGGCCATCAAAACCAATGCCGCGCAACTCCTGCAACAGATCATCCCGCGACAAGATGGTGCCGGCGTGCGTCGCCAGCAGCCAGAGCAGGTCGAATTCGGCCGTGGTCAGGTCGAGGGACTGGCCGTCGAGCTCGGCGGTGCGGGTGGATTGGCTGATGTGAAACTTGCCAAACACCTGCTCCTTCTTTTCTGTCGGCGCGGCGGTATTGCCGGGCATGCGGCGCAGCAGCGCCTTGATGCGGGCCAGCAGCACGCGGGGCTGGACCGGTTTGGCAATATAGTCGTCGGCGCCTAGTTCGAGACCGAGAATCTGGTCGAAGTCTTCGTCCCGGGCGGTCAGCATCAAGATGACGCCCTTGTAGGCGGGCCGTACCCCCCGGCAGACTTCAAAACCATCCTTGCCGGGCAGCATCACGTCCAGCACCACCAGGTCCGGTTGTTCGGAGAGAATGCGGGCGGCTGCGGTATCGCCCCGGCTTTCGATGTCGACCTGGAAATCGTTGCGGTGCAGGTATTCAGCGGTCAGGTCGGCGAGGCGCTGGTCGTCTTCAACGAGAAGGATGCGGGCTATGCTCATGGGGCTGGTTTACCGGGCTCGATGGCGGGAGGATACCCCGGCATGGGGTCCTCCCGTCCAGAACTCAATTGTATTTTCTTGTGACAAAAGGGGGCGGGGCGGGTTGCTGCCTGTATCCTTACCCTCTGTCCGGGTTCTGGAAATTGACTGATTTTTTTTGAGGTTGATCGCTTATGCAATGGCTTGATCGTCTGGGGCCGCGCCCCGGGTTGTTGATTTTGGGCGTGGGGGCCTGGGGTCTGGTGGGGGCGGGCCTGGTGATCCAGGAGATAGATCGACTGAACCCTTGTTCCTTGTGCATTTTTCAGCGTCTCCTGTATCTGCTGTTGGGAGGGCTTGCCCTGCTGGGGGCTGCCTTGCCGCGGGGGCACAAGGCCTGGAGCCTGGGAATTGCCGGGATTGCCTTGGCCGGGTTTTTGACTGCGCTCTATCAGACCCTGATGCAGGCTTTCCCCAGCATCATCGATGAATGCAGCTATACGGACCCGGGGCCGATCGAGCGCTTGGTGGACTGGCTGGGGATGCAGTATCCGCCCTTGTTCATGGCGACCGGTTTTTGTGGCAGCAAGGAGTGGGAATTCCTCGGGTTGTCCATGGCCAACTGGTCCCTGGCCTGTTTCGCCGCCTTTGGCGTGCTGGCCTTGTGGCTGGCGGGGGGGCTGACGGGGGGCGGGGGCAGAAAATCTGCATGATCCGCCCGCACCATAATGAAAAACCCGCATGAGGCGGGTTTTTTTTCAGGCTTTTCAGGGTTTTTCAAAGCTTGCTGGAAAGCCCGTTTGCAGCTCGCTGGATCACTTGAGCTTGATTTCCTTGTACAGGACATGCTTGCGAACTTTGGGGTCGTACTTCATGAACTCCAGTTTTTCAGGCGTAGTACGCTTGTTCTTGGAGGTGGTGTAGAAGTGTCCGGTCCCCGCAGTGGATTCCAGCTTTATTTTTTCGCGTCCGCCTTTGGCCATTTCTGTATTCCTTTAGTCAGATTTCGCCACGACCGCGCAGGTCGGCCAGAACGACATCGATGCCCTTCTTGTCGATGAGGCGCAGGCCGGCGTTGGAAACGCGCAGACGAACGAAACGGTTTTCACTTTCAACCCAGAAACGACGGTACTGCAGATTCGGCAGGAAGCGACGCTTCGTTTTATTGTTGGCGTGGGAGACATTGTTCCCCACCATCGGGGCTTTGCCCGTAACTTGGCAGACTCGCGCCATGACAGATGCTCCAGAAAATCCAGTTCAGGAAAGACGGAGATTATATCTTGTGAAAACATGAAAGATCAAGCCTGTTCTTTGGCTTTGTTCCAGAATCAGGGTTTGAGCGTGCCCTGGATGCGGGACTCGATGGCTTGCTGCAGTTGATGGCGGGCATCTCCCTTGAAATTCATGAATTCGATACCGCTACGGAAGCGATCGATGTCACAGGCCAGGAGGGTGTAGCACATGCGGGCGCGAATTTCGAGCACCTTCCGCTTGCCCAGGGGGCTTTCGGCAGGTAGCGATATCAGGAGGGTCAGGGGGTGGTTGCTATAAACGTTGTAGTCGGTGAGCAGGGAGCAACCACTCAGCGACAATTCGTGGGTCGTGCCGTGGTAAGTGGTATTTTTTGCCTTGTCTTTGAAATGGTCGAAGACCAGGGCCACCGGCCAGTGGAAGTGAAAGCGTTTGTGGACGCGGTTTTCTGGCATGGCAGTAGAAGGCGGAGGAGGGCGTGGGCGAATTCTACTACTTTGGTGAGAATGGCTTTCTTTCTTTAAGACAGCCATCCCCGTTCGGCCATGGAAAGCGGTGGGCTATTGCCCGCTACGATGAAGTGATCCAGCAGACGCACATCGACCAGCGCCAGAGCGGCCTTCAACTGGCTGGTGAGCTGCGTGTCGGCCTGCGAGGGGTCGCGGTTCCCCGAGGGGTGATTGTGGGCGAAGATGACGGCGGCGGCATTGTGGGCCAGGGCGGATTTGACGATTTCCCGGGGGTAAACGCTGGTCTGGGAGAGGGTGCCGCGAAACAGGTCTTCGCTGGCAATCAGGCGGTTCTGGCTGTCGAGCCAGAGGGCGACGAACAGTTCGTAGGGCAGGTGGGTCAGGTGCAGGCGCAGCCAGTCACGCACGGCACCGGGGGCATTCATGAGGTCGCGTTCCTTGATTTCTTCGCTCAGGGCACGACGTGCCAGTTCGAAGCTGGCCTTGAGCTGGGCGGCTTTGGCCAGCCCGATGCCGGGCGTTGCCGACAGGCTTTTCAGGCTGGCCTGGGCCAGCCTGGCCAAGCTGTTGCCGTGGTGCTGCAAGAGTTCCCGGGCCAGGTCAACCGCGCTTTTGCCACGGATGCCGACGCGCAGGTAAATGGCCAGCAACTCGGCATCGGAGAGTGCTTGAGGGCCTTGTTGCAGCAGGCGTTCCCGGGGGCGCTCACCCTCGGGCCAGTCGGAGATGGACATGTGTTTTCCAGTAGAATGGCCGGCAGACTTTCTGGATTCTAAGACAATGGAATTGCAAGGCAAGCGAATCTTGTTGGGGATCACCGGCGGAGTGGCCGCCTACAAGGCAGCGTCGTTGCTGCGGCTCATGACCGGAGCGGGGGCCCAGGTGCAGGTGGTGATGACCGGGCCGGCGACCCGCTTCGTGACGCCCGTGACGTTCCAGGCCCTTTCCGGCCGGCCGGTGTATGTGGATCAGTGGGACCCGCGCATGCCCAATAACATGGCCCATATCGACCTGAGCCGGGAGGCCGATGCGATTCTGGTGGCGCCGGCTTCCGCCAATTTTCTGGCCCGGGTGGCCCAGGGCCTGGCGGACGATCTGCTCACCACCTTGGTGCTGGCCCGGGATTGCCCGCTCCTGGTGGCGCCCGCCATGAACCGGCAGATGTGGGAGAATCCGGCGACCCGCCGCAATGTGGCCAGCCTGCGTCAGGACGGCATCGAGATATTCGGGCCAGCCGCCGGGGTGCAGGCCTGCGGCGAGGCGGGGGAGGGCCGGATGCTGGAACCCGGGGAACTGCTGGAATCCCTGCTGGCCTTTTTCACGCCCAAGCTCCTGGCGGGGCGGCGGGTGCTGATGACGGCCGGGCCAACTTTCGAGGCCATCGATCCGGTGCGGGGCATCACCAATCTTTCCTCCGGCCGCATGGGCTATGCCATTGCCCAGGCCGCCGCCCGGGCGGGGAGCCAGGTGACACTGGTGTCCGGCCCGGTCTCCTTGCCGGTGCCTCAGGGGGTGGAACGGATACCGGTGCTGAGCGCCCTGGAAATGCACGCGGCGGTCATGGAACGGGCTGCCCGGGCCGATGTGTTCATTGGGGTGGCGGCGGTGGCCGATTACCGGGTGGCGGCGGTGGCCCACCAGAAGCTCAAGAAGGAACTGGGCGGTCTGCCGGAAATCCGGCTGCTAGCCAATCCCGATATCCTGGCCGACGTGGCGGCCCTGCCCGGGGCTCCGTTCTGCGTCGGCTTTGCCGCCGAGAGCGAAAATCTCGAGGAGTACGCCCAGCGCAAGCGGCAACGCAAGAATGTCCCCCTCATCGTGGGTAACCTGATCCAGGAGGGTTTCGGGGGTGAGGACAACCGGGTGATCCTGTTCGATGATCAGGGTTCCCACCCGCTCCCACCGGCCAGCAAGGCCGAGCTGGCGCGCCAGCTGATAGAGTATCTGGCTCGATTACTGGAAAAACGCGAATGCACCGGATCGACGTGAAAATCCTGGATGGGCGGATCAAGGAACATCCGCCCTGTTATGCTTCCCGTGGTGCGGCGGGCATGGATCTGCGCGCCTGTGTGGATGTGCCGCTGCGGCTTGATCCGGGCAACACCCTGCTGGTGCCCACCGGAATTGCCCTTCATCTGGCGGATCCGGGGCTTGCGGCGCTGATTCTGCCCCGTTCGGGTCTGGGGCACAAACATGGCATCGTGCTGGGCAATCTGGTGGGCCTGATCGACTCTGATTACCAGGGGGAAATCATGGTGTCGGCCTGGAATCGGGGAAAAGAGAGTTTCGTGATCAATCCCATGGAGCGGCTGGCCCAGCTGGTGGTGGTGCCGGTACTCCAGGTGGCCATGAATATCGTGGATGAATTCCCTCCCAGCCAGCGCGGCGAGGGAGGTTTTGGCAGCACCGGCCAGCACTGATGCTGGCCTTGCCCCGGGCTATCGTCAGGCCAGCATGTCGGCCCAGATGTTCTGGGCCCAGCCCAGGGCGGCCTTGCCTTCCAGCTCGTTGCGGGCGGCCGAGACGCCGCCTGCGCCCTTGACCGGCTGCATGGTCTTGGTGGCCGTATCGTACTGGTGCACCGAGGCGACGTGGATGCCGTTCTTGCCATCGACGAAGCTGTAGCAGGTGTTCATCAGCACCGGGTCCGGGTTGGGCTCCTCGCCGGCGAGCAGGTTGAGGATGGCGGCCGCGGCGAGCTTGCCGTGCTGATTGGCCATGTGGCCGGACTTGGGCATGGTGGGGGCGGGGAAGATGGCATCGCCCAGCACATGCACCCCAGGCGTGCCGATGGCTTCCATGGACAGCCAGTCCACATCCACCCAGCGTTTGTTGATCAGCTTCAGTCCCGTGGCGGCGGCGATCTGGCCGGCGCGCTGCGGCGGAATCACGTTGAGCACATCGGCCTTGACCCGGTCGAATTCGAGGATGGCCGTCCTGCCGGCCACATCCACGTCCCTTAGCTCGTTGTTGGGGCGGTATTCGAGGATGTCCGGGTAGAGGTCGGCCCAGGCCTTCATGAACAAGGCCTTCTTCGATTGCACGTCCTCGTTGGCGTCGAGGATCAGCACCTTCGACCGGGGCTTGGCCGTCTTGAAATAATTGGCGACGAGACAGGCCCGCTCGTAGGGGCCGGGAGGGCAGCGGTAGGGCGCCCGGGGAATGGTGATGGCATAGACGCCGCCATCCTTCATGTCTTCGAGCTGTTTGCGCAGGGCGACGGTCTGGGGGCCGGCCTTCCAGGCATGCAGGATGCGGCGCTGGGCTTCGGCGGATTGGAGGCCAGGCAGCTGCTCCCAGAGGAAATCGATGCCGGGGGAGAGCACCAGCCGGTCATAGGAGAGTTCCCCGCCCTTTTCCAGCTTCACCTTGCGGCTCACGGCGTCGATGCCGGTGACCTCGTCCTCAATGACCCGCACTCCCCATTTGTTCTTGAGGTTGTCGTAGCTCACGGTAATGTCGGCCAGGGTCTTGAGGCCGCCGATGACCAGGTTGGAGATCGGGCAGGAGATGAATTCGGCATCCCGTTCGACCAGGGTGACCTCGACATTGCCCTGGCTCCACATGCGCAGGTACTTGGCGACAGTGGCCCCGCCATAGCCGCCGCCCACGACGAGCACATGGCCCGAGGCCTTGCTGCTCCCGGAGGCGCAGCCATAGAGGGCGGCCATGGCCGCGGCGCCGGCGCTGGCTTTGAGAAAATCGCGACGATTGATGATCATGGTCTCCCCCTCTTATTTCTGGGCCGCGAAGTAGGCGGCGATCCGGTCCATCTGCTCGTCGGTATAACCCTTGGAGATCTGCTGCATGACGGTGGCGGGCTTGGTGCCGGACTTGAAATCCTTGAGTTTTTGCAGCAGTTTTTCTTTTTCCATGCCGGCCAGGGCGTCCATGCCGGCGCCCGGCACGGCCTTGCCGTTGGTGCCGTGGCAACTGGCGCAGGTGGCGGCGAGGTTGCGGCCCAGGTCGGGATCGGCCGCCGAGGCCGAAACGGCAGCCCCTGTCAGGCAGATTGCGGCAAGGAGGGGGGGCAACTTCATATCGGTTCTCCGGTTCTTGGAAGTGCACGCCTGGCGGTTCGGGCGGCGTATCGGCGCGATGCGGCGGAAATGCCGGGTTTTATGGGCACAGGCCGAACATTGCGCAGGCCGAAGAGTAAAACGCGAAATGCCGATGGGCAAATCTTTTTCAGGCTGCGCACGCTCTGCTTGCCCCTCCGCACATCGTAACCGGACTGGGCCGGGACGGGCCTAAAAACGCGCTGAAGATCAAAGCAGGCGGCCGGAGTCCGGATTGCTGGCGCAGATGCAACAGCGCGCGCCAATTGGATTTTGCCGGGCGCTCCGGCACAATGAACCCGCCCTCAACAAGGAGACAAGGCATGATCAAGCAACGTCGTGATGTACTCAAGAGCGGTAGCGGCCTGGGTGTGCTGGGTCTGCTGGTGGCTGCCGGCGTGATCAAACCCGGGTTGGCCCTGGCGGCCTGGAACGAAAGCGCCTTCAAAGCCGGGAGTCTGGAAAAGACCCTGGCCGCGCTGGGGGCTGGCAGGCCCGCCACCTCTGCCGCTATCAGCATCGAGGCTCCGGAGATCGCCGAAAACGGTGCCGAGGTGCGCATTGGCGTTTCTTCCACCCTGCCCAAGGTGGAATCCATCTCGATCCTGATCGAAAAGAACCCGGATGCCCTGGCGGCCGCCTTCAAACTGCCCGAAGGCACAGAGGCCAATGTTCAGATCCGCTGCAAGATGAGCCAGACCTCCAATGTCTACGCCCTGATCAAGTCTGACGGCAAGTTTCTGGTGGCCATGAAGGAAGTCAAGGTCACCCTCGGTGGCTGCGGCGGCTAAGCTCAATCTATCAAGGAGAGAACGACATGGCAAATCCCATGAAAATCCGCGCTGCCGCCAAGGATGGCGTGACCGAAGTCAAGGTGCTGATGAGCCACGAAATGGAAACCGGCCAGCGCAAGGATGCTTCCGGCGCGCGGGTGCCGGCCCATTTCATCACGGAACTGAGCGCTACCTGGAATGGCAAGGTTGTGCTGGAGGCCCAGTTTGGCACGGCGGTTTCCAGGAACCCCTTCCTGGCCTTCAAGTTCAAGGGCGGGGCCAGGGGCGACAAGGTCGTCGTGACCTGGAAGGACAACAAGGGCGACACTCGCACCGACGAAGCCGCAATTTCCTGATCCATCAGGACGCCTGGCCGTGATCAGGCGGGTGGGTTCCGGTGCGGCGGTTCAGCCATTGGGCGGTGGCATGGCCGGGGGTGCCCGGGGTGGCACCATAAAAGTCGTCCAGGAATGCCGGACGACTGCGCATGTCGATGATTTTCCGGTGCATGGCAGTTCCCGTTCAGGCGGCCTTGACGAGGGGCTTTTCCACCCGGGCGGGGGCGTCGAAGGGACCGCCGCTGACGACCTCGCCGGCCGCTGCCAGATGGGCTTTGCCGGGCAGGAGGGGGAACACCAGTTCGGCAAAGCGGTAGGCTTCTTCGAGGTGGGGGTAGCCGGAGAGGACGAAACTCTCGATGCCCAGCTCGGCGTATTCCTTGAGCCGGGCGGCGACGGTTTCCGGATCGCCGACCAGCGCCGTGCCGGCCCCGCCGCGTGCCAGGCCGACGCCGGCCCAGAGGTTGGGGCTGACTTCGAGCTGGTCGCGCTTGCCGCCGTGCAGGGCGGCCATGCGCTGCTGGCCGACCGAGTCATAGCCGGCATAGGTTTTCATGGTGCGGGCAATGGCCTCGTCATCGACATGACGGATCAGTTCCTCGGCGGCAGCCCAGGCTTGTTCGTTGGTTTCCCGCACGATCACATGCACCCGCAGGCCGAACTTGACGGTGCGTCCATGCTTGGCCGCTTTGGCACGCACATCGGCAATTTTTTCGGCCACGGCAGCAGGCGGTTCGCCCCAGCTCAGGTAGGCATCGACATGCTTGCCGGCCAGTTCGTGGGCGGCGGGGGAGGAGCCACCAAAATAAATCGGGGGATACGGCTTTTGCACCGGGGGGAACTTCTGCTGGGCGCCCGCGACCTGGTGATATTTGCCCGAGAAATCCACTTTTTCACCGGCGCACAGCCGCCGCCAGATCGAGAGGAATTCGTCGGCTTCCGCATAGCGTTCGTCGTGATCGAGAAAGACGCCGTCGGCGGCGAGTTCGGTGGCATTGCCACCGGGCACGACGTTGACCATCAGCCGTCCGCCGGAGGCCCGGTCCAGGCTGGCGGCCATGCGGGCACTGACGGCGGGCAGGATGCCGTTGGTGCGTAGCGCCACCAGAAAGCGCAGGCGGCGGGTGACGGGAACCAGGGTGGAGGCGGTGATCCAGGGATCTTCGCAGCCGCTGCCGACGGGGATCAGCACCCCATCAAAGCCCAGGTTTTCGGCCGCAACGGCGATTTGTTGCAGGTATTGATGGCTAACCGGGCGGGCGCTCTTGCTGGTGCCCAGGTGGCGGGTGTCGCCGCCGGAGGGGAGAAACCAGAGGATGTCGAAACTCATGTCATTGCTCCAGAAAATCGTTGTTCGAGTCCGGGCTGGCGGGATTGCTGCCCGTGGCCATCGAATTATCTGGAGACGGGGGTAGCGGGGGAAATCATCAATCGGGATGAGCTTATCGTCAGGAGCGGCAGATCGTCATGCGCTCCGGCCTGATTAGCTCATACGGAAAAAATCGTTCGGCCGGGAAGGCCGGCTTCTGATAATCAAACCCGTCATCACGCACCGCCTCCGAATCTCTCGCGGTTGCTCCCCGATTTCACTTTCAGAAGGACATCGACATGAGTCGTTACAAGACATCATCATACAAAGCATACAAGACAGCCAGGCGCCGCAGCCTCGGCCTCCTCGCCGGGCTGGGAATTTTCGCTCTGACGGGGTTTTCTCAGGCCGCAGAACCGGAGCAGCTCCGCATCGGTTACCAGAAATACGGCACCCTGGTGCTGCTCAAGGCCCAGGGGAATCTCGACAAGCGTCTGGCGGCCCAGGGCATCCAGGTGAAATGGACCGAATTTCCTTCCGGTCCGGCCCTGCTGGAGGCGCTCAACGTGGGGGCGCTGGATTTTGGCCAGGCGGGGGAAGCGCCGCCGATCTTTGCCCAGGCCGCCGGCGCCAATCTGGTTTATGTGGGTAACGAACCGCCGGAACCGGAAGGCGAGGCGATCGTCGTTCCCCAGCATTCCCCGATCAAGAGCGTGGCGGAACTGAAGGGCAAAAAGATTGCGCTCAACAAGGGCTCCAATGTCCATTACCTGCTGGTCAAGCTCTTGGAAAAAGCGGGTCTGCAATACCAGGATATCGACGCGGTCTTCCTGCCCCCGGCCGATGCCCGCGCCGCTTTCGAGCGGGGCAGTGTCGATGCCTGGGCGATCTGGGACCCCTTCCTCGCCGCCGCCCAGACCCAGACCGGCGCCCGGATACTGGCCGATGGCAAGGGCGTGGTGAGCAATCATGCCTTCTATCTGGCGGCGCGCCCCTATGCGGAAAAGCGGGGGAATGTAGTGAGCCTCGTCCTCGAGGAACTGGCCAGGACCGATCAGTGGGCGGCCCGCAACCGGAAGGCGGCGGCCAAAGAGATCGCGCCCTTGCTGGGCCTTGGTCTTGCGGCGACCGAACTGGCGCTGAGCCGCAACAGCTTCGGCGTCAAACCGGTCAGCGCCGAGGTGCTGGAAGCGCAGCAGAAGATCGCCGATGTGTTCCACCGGCTCAAGCTGATTCCCAAGCCGATCGTGGTGAAGGCTGCCGCCTTGCCGCAAAAATGAGCCGGCACCCGCCATTTGCCTCGCTTTGCCTCACTTGCCGTTCGCGACCGGAGCTTCTTCATGACGCTGAAAACTTCCCTGCTACGCCAGCTTGCCCCCTGGAGCCTGCCGATCCTGCTCCTCGCCTTCTGGCAAGCGGCTTCCAGCTTTGGCTGGCTCTCCACCCGCATCCTGCCTTCGCCCTGGGCGGTCGTAGCGGCCTTCATCGCGCTCTCGGCCTCGGGTGAATTGTGGCAGCACGTTCAGGTCAGCACCCTGCGCGCCCTTTCCGGCTTCGTCATCGGTGGCGGGCTGGGGCTGCTGCTCGGCTTACTCACCGGCGCCCTGAAGACTGCCGAAACCCTGCTCGATTCGACCCTGCAGATGATCCGCAACATTCCGCCCCTGGCCCTGATCCCCCTGGTGATCCTGTGGTTTGGCATCGATGAAGAGGCGAAGTTGTTCCTGGTCTCCCTGGGGGTTTTCTTTCCCATCTACATCAATACCTTCCATGGCATCCGCGCCATCGACAAGGGCTTGATTGAAATGGGCAAGAGCTATGGCCTGTCTGCCGGCGGCCTGTACCGGGAGATCATCCTGCCCGGAGCCTTGCCCTCGATTCTGGTCGGCGTGCGCTTTTCCCTGGGCTTCATGTGGGTGATCCTGATCGTGGCGGAAACCATTTCCGCTCAGTCCGGCATCGGTTACATGACCATGAATGCCCGCGAGTTCCTGCAGACCGATGTGGTGCTGCTGGGCATCCTGCTCTATGCCCTGCTGGGCAAACTCGCCGATGTACTGGCCAAGGGGCTCGAACGGGTCAGCCTGCGCTGGCACCCGAGCTATCAAAACAGCCATTAGGACATGAACATGAACAACGACGCACTCGAACAACAAGCTTTGCGCCAGGCTTCTGCTGGCCATGGCCTGGCCCTTCACCTCGAAGCCCTGCACAAGGCCTATGGCAGCCGCCCGGTGCTGGAACGACTGGATCTGCAGATCGAACCGGGAGAATTCGTGGCGATCGTGGGGCGTAGCGGCTGTGGCAAAAGCACCTTGCTGCGCCTCATCGCCGGCTTGGAACCCCCCTCGGCGGGGAGCGTCCGCGTCGGCGGGCGGAGCGGCCCTGGGGCGCATCCCGGCCTGCGCTTCATGTTCCAGGACCCCCGCCTCTTACCCTGGCGGCGGGTGCTGGCCAACGTTGCCCTGGGCCTTTCTCCGGCGGAACGTCCCCGGGCGCAGGAGGTCCTCGCCCAGGTGGGTCTGGCGGAGCGGGCCGGGGAATGGCCTGCCGCGCTTTCCGGCGGGCAGCGGCAACGGGTGGCCCTGGCCCGGGCCCTGGTGCATGAACCGGCGGCGCTGCTCCTGGATGAACCCTTGGGAGCGCTGGATGCCCTGACCCGGATCGAGATGCAGCAATTGATCGAAGACCTGTGGCGGCGCCGGGGGTTTACCGCCGTGCTGGTGACCCACGATGTTGCCGAAGCGGTCGCCCTGGCGGACCGGGTGATCTTGATCGAAGCCGGGCGCATCACCCTGGATGAACGCGTCAATCTGCCCCGTCCCCGGCACCGGGGCAGCCCCGCCTTTGCCGCCCTGGAAGAACACATCCTGAACCGGGTACTGCAACGTCCGGGGAGTGCGCCCCAGGAAGAAGATCAGCATCCGGCCGCGGCGCTGGACCTCGATGCCTTGCGCTGGGCGGTGTGATGGGGGACTTGTCCTTCAAACTGCTGGAGTCCCTATTGATGCTCGTTTGAAGGCGCTCGTTTGAAGGCGCTCGTTTGATTTCATCGCCGGGTTGGAGCTTCGCCCATTTTTTGGGTTGATGTGAAAGGGGCAAGGTCACATGGCCCTGCCCCCTTTCTTTGCTGCTTTCTTGCGCGGTCCAGGTTTTTGCGCGGTGAGACTTACCTTGCGTACATGTGCTCCCGGGTCAGGGGATAGTCGATATGCCCGTTCTTGAGGGGCTTGGCCGCCAGCAGTTGGTAGAGGGACACCCAGCCCCGCTCGAAGGCGTGGGCCGCGCCCGCCATGTAAATCTGCCAGATGCGGAAATGATGCTCTCCCACGATGCGGCGGGCTTCCTCCTGTTGGCGTTCCAGCCGCTCCACCCAGTGCCACAGGGTCCGGGCGTAGTGGGGGCGCAGGCACTCGCTGTCCAGGCATTCCAGTTTCTGCTGGGCCATGCTTGCGATCACCTTCGAGACATGGGTCAGTTCCCCGTCCGGGAACACGTAGCGGTCGATGAACTCGCTGATGTCGCTCCCCAGGCCCTCGGTGTCCAGGGCGGTGGAGGTGATGCCGTGGTTCATCACCAGGCCGCCCGGGCGCAGCAGGCGCTCGATCTTGGCGAAATAGAGGGGCAGGTTCTTGCGTCCCACATGCTCGAACATGCCGACGCTGGCGATCTTGTCGAAGGAGGCGTCCTCCGGCAGGTCCCGGTAGTCCATCAGGCGCACTTCGCAGCGGTCCTCCAGGCCCCGCTTACGAATCTGCTCCAGGGCATAGTCGTGCTGGTTCTGGCTCAGGGTGATGCCGGTGGCGTGGACGTTGTAGTTCTCCGCCGCCCACAGGATCAGCCCGCCCCAGCCGCAGCCGATGTCCAGGAAGCGCTCGCCGGGTTGCAGCAGGAGCTTGCGGCAGATGTGGTCCAGTTTCTGTTCCTGGGCCAGTTCCAGGCTGTCGTCGGGCGTGCGGAAATAGGCGCAGGAATAGACCCGGCGCGGGTCCAGCCACAAGGCGTAAAAGTCGTTGGAAACGTCGTAGTGGTAGTTGATGGCGTGGCGGTCGGACTTGCGGCTGTGGCGCCACCATTTGAGGTCGATGCCGCCCTTTCTCTTGATGGAGTCGGCGGCGTCGCACAGGGCCTCCCCCAGCTTGATGATGTCCCGGGAGTTGCCCTCCAGGTCGATTTCCTGTTGCACATATTGAGTGGCGAGTTTTCCCATGGAGGGGTTGATCAGGGAGAGCAGTGCCTTCGGACTGCGCACCCGCAGCTTGACCGTGTGGGGTTCCGACGGATGCATCACCTTGCCGTTCCACAATTCCACCGCCAGCGGGATGCGGCGGCTGTGCAGATGATGTTTCACTTTCTTGATGACGTGGCTGTTGAGCATGGTTTTCTCTCCGGGCAACGATATGTCTTCAGTATAGTGGGCTTGAAGAAAGAGAAGTGGCCCCGAAATTTTGAACAGCGCGATCAGTGGAAACTCTTGGCATAAAGCCTGGCCAAAGAAGGCTGGGCAAGCAGGCGTTTTCAATGGTCAAGAAATCAGCGCGTCGCACCCGTCGCAC
>NZ_JBASOH010000023.1:0-12790 GCF_049658005.1 Azovibrio sp.
CGCATCTCTTGCTCGTGATTTACTTGAGTTACTCTTCTCAACCGCCTGCGCGGCGGCAAACGCCAACGGAGTAGCTTTATCGTGATCCGTGAACTTCTCAACCGCCTGCGCGGCGGCAAACGTCTGGATGTTTTGACGGGTCAATTAATTGATCTTCTCAACCGCCTGCGCGGCGGCAAACTGGTAGATCTACTTCTCTACGCCGTGCCTGCTCTTCTCAACCGCCTGCGCGGCGGCAAACATATTCGCGCAATAGCTTATGATGTTCGCCTACTTCTCAACCGCCTGCGCGGCGGCAAACATCCTAGCCAACGGAGTAGCTTTATCGTGGTCCTTCTCAACCGCCTGCGCGGCGGCAAACGCATTGAAACTTTTCGAGGATCTGTGCTTCATCTTCTCAACCGCCTGCGCGGCGGCAAACTGTCCCTGCAAGAGCGAATGGCAGCCCAGGATCTTCTCAACCGCCTGCACGGCGGCAAACAGTCTTTTTCTAACTCCGACATGGTGCGTTCTCTTCTCAACCGCCTGCGCGGCGGCAAACTGGATGGGTTTTCTGGATTCATCCGTGTAAACAATGACTTGTGCCTCAAAATCCGGTTGTGGCTTCGTTTTTCATGATGTTCTCCAAGTTGTTGATATCAAATTGGTTTTTCGCAGAGCTGTTTGACGAAGCCGAACAGGAAGTCGAGGGCGTCGGCGTCCTGGAGGGTTTCGATGAGGAGGGCGCGAAAGGCGTTGTCCTTGACGCGGAGGTCGGTGCCGCAGGTGAAGGCGAGGGGCATGACGTAGGCGTCCTTGATCAGGTCGGCGATGTCGAAGACCAGGGCGCCGCGCCGGGTCTTGCCGTGCAGCAGGGGGAAGGCGTAGCTGATGCCGAGGCCATTGAGGGCGACGGCGGCGAGGCCGTAGGCGAGGTAGTTGCCGTGGTCGAGGAAGGCATTGATCCGCTCTGCCTTGCTGCCTTTGGCGCCCATGCCTTCCTGGCGGGTGAAGTCGAGGCCGTGGCCGGCCGCGAGGCTGGCGTAGAGCGTCCGGGCCCATTCGGCTTCGGCCAGCAGCAGGGCCTGAGTGTCGGGCACGGCGGCGCTGCGCTGGCGGAGCTTGTCGATGGCGGCGGCGGGGAGCTCGATCTTGCGTTGCAGCAGTTCGCTGTTCCTGGCCCAGGCCTTGCCGGTGAGGGTGATGCGTTCGGCGATCAGGGCCTTGGCCAGTTCCAGGCGCCGCGCTTCGTCCAGCCACTGGCGCACCCAGGACTGCATGTATTCGGTCGGCCGGTATTCGCTCTGAGGGGTGAGGAAGACCGGCTCGACGGCGGCAAAGAGCGGCGAGCCGCCGCTGCCGCAGAAGCCGACCAGCACGTTGGATTCGGCCAGCCGGCGCATGGCGGCGTCGGTGATCGAGGTGCCCTTGCCGAGCAGCAGCAGGGCGGTGTTGCGTTCCGGCAGGTTGAAATACTGCTCCACGTCCTCGCCGGTTTCGCTGAGCCAGACGATGCGTTCATCCTTCTGGAACACCCGGACGTGCTCCAGGTAGAAGAGGTTGGCCCGCTTCGAGAGCAGGATCTGGCGGGGCTTGGGGTGGGCCTTGTTCATGGCAACCGGGGCAGGGCGAAGGGGCGGGAGGCGCTGGCCAGGCCATAGGCGTCCGGTTCCGCCGACCCCTGCGTCGAGCCGGGCTGGGCTTCCACGTAGAGGCGCCAGGCCTGGCCGTTACTCTGGCTTTGCAGGGTGAACCAAGGCAATTCGGCGGTGTCGGCGGCCTGGATGCGGCGCAGGCGCAGGTTGCCGTCGGGCTTGCGTTCCGCCTTGCGGCTGGGGATGCGGTAGCGGCGATAGCTGATCCAGGGGCCGGCGAAGTCCTCGGGGACGGCCTTGGGATAGGCGAAGCGGCCGAGTTCCTGGAGTGCGGCCTCGCTAGCGGCCACCAACCGGTCCAGGTTTTCCCGGCTCGCGGCAAATACCCGCAGGCGGGGGAAGTTGCGCGGGTAGTCGGGCAGCGCCAGGGCGTATTGCCCCGGGTCGCGCGCGAACACCCCGTGCAGCACTTTCAGGGTGAGGGCCGCCCCTGGCGGCGAGGCGCGCGGCCCGAGCTGGAAATCCACGTAATGGCGCGCTTCCATCATTCCTTGCCTCCGGAGAAGACCCCGCCGCGGATCAGGCAGGCGATCATGAACATGCCGTCGGGGCTGGCCGGGTCGAGGGTGTTGAGGCGGCGGGCGAACTCGAAGGCGGAGGTCTTGCGGTCGCGGAAGAATTCCTGGGCTTCCAGGCTGGCGCCGTTGGGCTCCACCGGCAGCGGCCGGCCATGCTCGGCGTAATTCGGGTACCAGGTGTCGAAGGTGCGCAGGGCGTTGCCGATCTTCTGGTCGCGCAGGGCGGCGTGGCCCATGGTGCGGGTGCTTTCGAATTCCATGGCGCTGTTGCCGTGGGGGCGTTCCGGCGAGCCCAGGCAGTAGAGGGGACGGGCAAAGCCGCGCGGCTTGTCTTCCACGTAGTTCTGGGAGGGGAAGACTTCCAGGGCGCCGCGCACGCCGAAATCCAGCCGTGCCTCGATGTCGAGACCGCTATCGTCATTGCCGCGCAGGCCGTCGGCGATGTAGGCGGCGATCCGGCGCTCGGCATCGGTGCTGTCATCGAAATGGTGCAGGGGGATGGCCAGGGCGTCGAAGCGGGCAATGGCCTGGCCCGCCACGCTGACGCTGACTTCGACCTTGCGCGCGAGGGTGCGGTTGCGCCACAGCCAGCGGCCGTTGGCGATGTTGCGGGCAAAGCGCCGGGCGACTTCGTCCAGGCCGCCGGAGGCCTTGGCCCGTTCGATGAAGCCGGTGACGCTGTCCCGGTAGTTGCGCACCAGGTCGTCGGCATCGGTGCTGGCCGGGGCGCAGGCAAACAGCACGTCCTTCAGGTCGAGAAAGCGCAGGCTGAAGCGCACGGCCAGGGCCTCGGCTTTTTCATCGAGTTTGGCGGTGTCGGTGGTCTGGATGTTGGAGACCTCCTGGCGCTTGGCGTTGGCGGCGGTGCTCTTTTCCGCGTCGCCGTCCTTGTTCACGTTCTGGGTGCCGCGGATGCCGTGGCGCACCACCATGACCGGGGTCTGGCCTTCCGGAAGCACGTTGAAAAACGGGGCGTCGGTGATCACCAGGCCGCGTTGGAAGGCGAGGACGCCGGGCAGTTTCTTGAATTCGACGGCAGGCATGGGAAAGCTCCTTCTCGAGAGGGAATAGGGAAGAAATAAGGGGCTGGATTAGCGTTGGGGCTGGGCCTGGCGGACCACGAATACGTCGTCCTGCAGCCAGCCGTGTTCCCACCAGGGAATCGGGCGCTGGCCGTAATCGCGGCTGGAGACGTACTGGACCAGGCCGAGCAGGGGTTCGCAGAAGGCATGGCGCGGGGTTTCGCCCGAGTCGGTCTGGCGCACGCCGGCCCGGACCTCGAAGGGCGTGGTCATGGCGTAGCCGAGCACGCTGGCGGCGAGCCAGGATTCGGGCAGCGGCGGCGCCGTGCCCTCGGCCTCGGGCGCTACGTGCCTGGCCGGCTTATGGCCGATGGTGGCGACCAGGGCATCTACCGGGGAACCTTCGCCCTGGAGCAGGTCGCTGCGTTCGATCAGCCAGAAGCCCTTGGGCAGGCGCAGCTCGTCCAGTTCTGCGCCGGACTGGAGCTCGGCGTAGCCGTCGATAGCGCCGCCGGCGATGCGGGCGGTGCGCAGGAAGCGTTGCAGGCGCTGCGTGTTGATGCTGCCTTGCACCTCGATCAGCAGCGACAGGGTCAGGTGGCAGCTGGCGCTGGGCTGTAGCGACAGGGCATGGGGATTCCTGGAGGAGTAATCCACCGCGTCGATGAAGGTGGCGCCCCGCCGCTGCTGGGGATGGAAGTCATAGAAGCCGTCGCTGCCATACTCGCCCAGGAGCTGGGCGTCGTGGTGCAGGATGGCGACGCGCAAAGGCTTGCAGCCGGTCTTGCGGCCCAGGTTGTGGCCGAACAGCACGCAGGCCAGGACCTGGGCCGGGCTGATCGCCAGGTTGCCGGCCAGGGCGTTGGCGGCGCGGATGCGCAAGCGGGAGAGCAGCAGGTAGCTCATCGCACCACCGCCTCGATCATGGCCTGCAGCTCAAAAATGTCGGCCTGCTCGAACTGGAATTCCTCCTGGCCGTCGCTAAAGCGGTAATCGGCAATCAGACCCGCCAGTTGCAGGGCGAAGGCGCGGGGCCAGTCCTTGTCGCGCAGCTCCGGGTCCACCAGCCCCCGGCGCACCGGGTCGGCCTCGGCAAAAACCAGGGGCGAGCCGCCCGCCGGCAATAGCTCGCGCTGGGCCAGCAGGCGCTGCCGGGCGGCTTCGCCCTGGGCCAGCACGGCCCGGGCGATGCGGCGGATGTGGACGATTTCCTCGTCCCGGGTGGCCATGTTGGTGGGGATCGAGCCTTTATGGCGCCGCCGGCAGTCAGCACACCAGTCCCGGAAAGCGCGCAGCAGGGGGCGGGGCAGGCGGATGCGCACGCCCTGGAAATACAGGGCGAGGAGGGCCTGCACCTGGCGGTTTTCCGTGGGGGCGAAGAAAACCAGGGGACGCTGCATGTTGCGCACGAGCGAGCCCACATTTTGAGGGTTGGCGCCGCCCAGGCCGAACACCGCGACGGGAATCCGCCGGCGGGTGTCGTCCGGCACTTCTTTCAAGCGCTCGTTGTGCTGGCGGACCTGGGCCCTGAGTTTGCGATTGACGCCGCCGGCAGTGAGCGGCGTGACCGCCACATAGCCGCCTTCTTTTGGCAGCAGCAACTGCCGGGCGCGCAGGGAGACCTTGTTGGTGCCGATCCGGGTGCCCCGGGCCGTGGCTTCCGTGAGGGTCGTCAGGATGCGTTCGGCTTCGTCGGCCGGGGCCGTGGCGCGACCTTCCCGGAGCTGGTTGAGCTGCTTGACCGCAGTGGCCGTCTTGCCGGCATTGGCGATGTAGTCGAGCGCCGGGACTTCGCCCGCGCCGAGCAGGGTGCGGGCGGAGACATAAGGCAGCTTCAGCCCCTGTTCCGGCGCCAGGCGGATGCCGCCGGGCGGGGCGTTGGAATTGACGGTCTTGTGGGAAAAGGTGACGAGTTCGGCGCAGGTGGCCGCATAGAGTTCGTGGGGCAGGGCGACCCACTCGGGAGGTTCGGATGCGTCGGGCTTCCTGGAACGTGCCATGTCATGCTCCTCGCTTAGGATGGCTATGATGTCGGCACGTTAGAGCCGGGGGCGACTTCCTGTCAATGAAAATTTTCTTTATATCGTTTCAAATAACTAGGGAAATTTTTTCCTTTGTGCTCCTTTCCTTTGTGCCCCTTTCCTTTGTGTCTCCCTTCCTTTGTGCCCCTTTCTTGGGTCCGCTAGACTTCAACCGCCTGCGCGGCGGCAAACAAATGACGCTCGTTTCTAACAACTACTTCTCAACCACCTTCCCGGTGGCGGCCGCAAGGCTACCACGGACTTGAACGAACCCCATGCACATTCTCCTGATTTCAGCCTGCGAGCGGCGGGCGGTGAAGCGAAGCCGGGCGATCCTCGATAGTTACGCGATCCGCACCGGCTTTCGTTCCTGGGCGACGCCGATCACCCTCGAAGGGTTGCGGGAGTTGCGCGGCCTGCTCAAGGCCTCGGCCACCCGGCAGACGGCGGTGGCCTGTTACCGCAACGAGGGACGGGAGCGGATGCGTCTCCTGTGGGTGGTGGGCGCCCGGGACAGTTTCGGGCCGGAGGGGCATTTCCCCGCCGGTCACACCCGGCGCCGGGCGCCGCCGCCGTTCTGGCTCAGCATCGTCGGCCTGCTGGCCCAGGCGGCGGGGCTGGGGCACGACCTGGGGAAGTCCGGCAATTTCTTCGCCGACAAACTGGCCCGGGCAGTGGCGGGCGGCCCCCCCGAGGCCGATCCGGTCCGGCACGAGTGGATTTCCATGCGCCTCTTGCAGGAACGGCGCCGGGGGCGCGACTGGGGCCAGGCCTGGTCGGTTTTGGCGAACAAGCTGCCGCTTGGCGAACCGGGCGGACTGGAAGATACGGGCATCGACAGCCCCCAGCATGCCCTGGATTACCTGATTGCCACCCATCACCGCCTGTTCGGCCCGGTAAAGGGTAATTCGAGCCCCACCAACGACAACCATGTGCAGGAAGCCGGGCGGGCCCGGGAACTGCAGCCCGCCGGAGCGCTGCCCGATGACCTGCTCGAAGGGCTGGAGCGGCTCCAGGCCCGTCTGGTGCGCAAGGCCGGGGAGCGCAGCCCGGCCTTCTGGCGAGGGGCGGCAATCCTCGCCCGGGCGGCCTTGATCCTTGCCGATCATGAGGTTTCCGCCCGTCCCTGGCCGGGCGGCGTGCCGGGCTGTGGTCTTTATGCCAACACCAAGGAGGGCGCCTACGATCAGCCCCTGGACTGGCACCTGCGCAGCGTGAGCGGCCGCGCCGCCGACTTCGCCTGGCGCCTGGCCAGCCTGCGCCTGCCCGGGCTGGCGACGGAGAGCGTTGAGCACATCCTGGCGCCGGCCGAGGAAGGGGGGCGTTTCGCCTGGCAGAACCGGGCGGTGGCGGCGGTGAGCGCCCTGCGCGAGCGTTCGGAAGGCGGTCTGCTGATTTTCAACATCGCGGCCACCGGCGCCGGCAAGACCCTCGCCAACGCCAAGCTGGCCTGCGCGCTGTCACCCCGGCCCCGCTTTGCCATCGCCCTCAACCTGCGCAGCCTGACCCTGCAGACCGGCGATGCCCTGGCCGACGAGCTGGGCCTCGGGGAGGACGAACTGGCGACGGTGATCGGGGATCGCAGCGCCAGCCAGCTGCATCGGGCGGGCAAGGACGCCGATGCGGCCCATGCCGGCGCCTTCGCGACCGAAGGGCCGGCGACCGAATACGAGGCCCAGGGCGGCGCGGTGGAATTGCCGGAATGGATGGAGGTGCTGACCGGGCGGCGGCCGGTGCTGCGCAGCGTGATCGGCGCCCCGGTGCTGGTCTCCACCATCGACTACCTGATCAACGCCGGCGAGCCGGGACGCCAGGGCCACCATGTCTCGGCCCTGCTGCGCATGGCCGATAGCGACCTGGTGCTGGACGAGGTGGATTCCTACGAGCCCGATGCCCTGGTGGCCGTGCTGCGGCTGGTGCAGGTGGCGGGGCTGATGCGGCGCAGCGTCATCTGTTCCTCGGCGACCCTGCCGCAGCCGGTGGCCGAAGCCGTGTTCCGGGCCTTTCGCAGCGGCGTGGCGATGCGTTCCGCCCTGAAAGAACGGCAGGCTTCCTTCGGCATCGCCATCGTCGATGACCAGACGGCACCCACCACCTTTTCCAGCGATGCGGATCTGCCGGGGCAGTTCGCCGAGCATGTCCGGCGTCTCCTGGCGGTGCCGCGCCCGGCGGTGCGGCGGGCCTGGGTGTTGCCGGTCAGCGCTCGCAGCGGTGCTGCCTTCCACGAAGCTATCGCCACTGCGGTGGCGCGCCTGCACGAGGCCCATGCCTGGAACGGGCCGGGTGGCAAGCGCCTGTCCTTTGGTCTGGTGCGGGTCGCCAACATCAGTACGGCCATCGCCACGGCGCGGGCCCTGGCGCAGGACTTTCCCCAGGCCCGGGTCGCGTGCTACCACGCCCAGGAGTTCCGCATCCAGCGCCATCTCAAGGAAAGGCGGCTGGATTTCCTCTTGAACCGCAAGCGGGGCGACGGGCACATCGTCCAGGACGCGGAAATCGCCAGGCTGCTGGCGGCGAGTACCGCGCCCGACCTGCCCTTTATCGTCGTCGCAACCCCGGTGGAGGAAATCGGCCGTGACCATGATTTCGACTGGGGCGTGATCGAACCTTCCAGCGCCCATTCCATCGTCCAGACCGCCGGCCGCATCAACCGGCACCGCCTGCGGCCCGTAAGCGAGCCCAACGTGGCGATCCTGCAGCACAACCGGCGCTGGCTGGAGGGGCGTAGCGGCGAGGCTTGCTTTGTCTGGCCGGGCCTGGAGTCCAAGTCCGTGGAGCATCGCTATTCCAGCCCCGATCTACTCACCCTGCTCGCCGACGCCGACCTGGATGCCCTCGATGCCCGGCTGCGCCTGGGCCAGGGGCGCATGGCGGAGGACGAGGATCGCATCCTCCGGGCTCGCCTCAGGGAGCCCTTGAACATCCTCGAAGCGAGCGAGGAGTTCCGCTCCCAATGGATGACCCAGTCTTTCTACCGCAATTACGCTCTGCGCGACGAGACGCCTTGCGAAGCCTGGCGGGCCGAGTGTGTGGAGGGCGCCTGGGTCTTCCGCCGCCAGGCGCGGGCCGGCGAGACCGAGCCCTGGCTGACCCGTGCCCTGGCCGGGGAAGTGCCGCGTCTGGCGAACGACTGGCTGACCTGGGACCTCGATGAACTGGCCGCCAGTTGCGCCAGGATGGACATCGCCCCCGCCGCCGGGCTGGAACTGCAGGTGCCCAGGCGGGAGGAGCGGACCGAACTGTGCTGGGACAGGTCTTTCGGCTTCGGGGTTGGCGCAGAAGCCCGGCGCGGGGCATCGTGAGTGGGGAGGAGAGGTCTAAGCTACCAGCCGCTTGCGCTGGGTTTCGGCCTCGTGCATGAACAGATCAGGGCGAGAATTCAGACTGACCCATGGCGTCGGCGGGAGAGAGGATGCGCACCCCCAGGGCTGACGCGGTCTCGCTCAGGACCAACAAATCCTGGTCGCCGGTGACCAAGCAGTGGGCTCCGGCTGCGAGCGCCACATGGAGGAACTTGTCATCCGCCGGATCGCGACACAGCATCTTTGCGGCAATTGCCGACGGCACCTCAACCCAGCGTGCGATGGACTCAAGATCAAGCAGGAAGCGCTGACGCTGTTCGAGCGTGACGTAGCGGTCAAAATTTGGTCGCCACAGCCGTTCCTTGAGCTCGGCAAAGGTCTCGGCAGAAAAGACCGGCTGGCTGTTTCGCACCACCCACCGCGTCACCTGCGCGGGCGCCCCGCTGCTGGACAGCAAGCTGCTGATCCAGACATTGGTGTCGATGACCACGGCGAAGCCTGGGAAACTCGAACGCACGCGCGGGATCAGCTTTCGTCGGCCAGCAGTTCAGCCAGCTTTTCCGGTGTCAGGCCGGCGCGCTCCGCGTCAGCGGCGGTTTCGTCCATGGTTTTGAGCAAACGATCCGCGTAAAAAGCCCGCATTGCCTCGTAATCCTCGGCGCTGACCATCACGCCCACCACACGCTCGTGGCGCATCACCCGCACCGGCTCGCGCTGCACGCGGTCGAGAAATTCGCCAAAACGGGTCTTGGCTTCATTGGCGGTATAGGTTTGCATGATCGGGGCTCATTTCCTGTAAACAACAGTCTCAATTTAGACAAATCGTTCGAATCGGTCAAATCGCTTGATTCGGTCGGTGACAATCTGTC
The DNA here is from genome assembly GCF_049658005.1 of Azovibrio sp. Lineage (NCBI taxonomy): Bacteria > Pseudomonadati > Pseudomonadota > Betaproteobacteria > Rhodocyclales > Rhodocyclaceae > Azovibrio > Azovibrio sp. The sequence goes on from NZ_JBASOH010000023.1 coordinate 9,367, forward strand.
GCTGACCGACTTGTCTTTTTCAAGCCAGTTCGTGCATGTGCAAATTTTGCATATTGCTTTCTCGATCCAATCATCCGTCTGACCCGGCAGGCCCGAACACCAGCTCCGGCAGCACCACTTCCCAACTGTCGCACTGGCAGCGGCCCTGGTATTCCGGGTCGCTGTCCGACTTGCGCCAGGTGAGCATGGCATGGACCCGGGCGTTCAGGCAGGTCAGGCCCGGGGGCGGGGCGAATTTCTTAGACAGCCGGCCGACGGGCTGGCCGGCGGCGTTCAGCAGGGCGTAACCCCTGTCATCCTGCACCAGTTGCAGGGGGTCCCCCACCTGCAGGGCGGCGAGGCGGCGATGGATGGGGGCGCCGGCCTGGTGCCAGCCCGCATGGCTGAGCACGATTTCCTGCAGCGTCGGGATCAGGTAGCGGTGTTCCATGCCCGGCGGCTGCGGCAGCCACTGGCTGGCCGGGCGATGCAGCAGGGCGGGGCTCGCCGGCAGCGTATCGATGAAGGGATTGCCCGGCTCCAGCCGGGCCAGGGTCAGGGTGGCCCGGGCTCGGGTCATGGCGACGTAGTAGAGCCGGCGCACGGCGTCGGCATCTTCGCCCCGCTGGGGGGTCCATTCGCCGTCCAGGATGAACACGTGCTCGAATTCCAGGCCCTTGGCCCGGTGGGCCGAGAGCAGCAGCAGGCCGTTCTGGCGCTGGCGGCTGGCCCGGCCCCATTCGGCGAGCCAGTCACGGAAATGGGGCAGCGATACTTCCGCCCCCTGGCTTGCCTCGGCGAAGGCGGCGAGGGCGTCGTTCAGGCAGGTCCGCCAGCGGGTTTCCGGATAGTCGGCCAGCCAGGCCAGCAGGGTTTCTGCCTGCACCAGGGGGCCCCGGACCTGGGCAAAGGCCAGCAGGGCCTGGGTTTCCCGCAGCCGCCACAGGGGCGGGGTTTCCTCGTCGGCCATGCACACCGGCAGCCCCAGGCTTTCGCAGGCGGCCCGCAGGGGGTCGAGGAACTTCCACTGGCGGGCGATCACGGCGGTCTTGTCGAGTTCCAGGCCCAGGGTGCGCAGGCGCTGGATTTCCGTGAGCACGGCCATGGCCTGCTGCTGGGCATCCCGTCCGGCGGGCAGGATCTGCACCCGGCCCTGCACCACGCTGTCACGGCCTTGCCAGGCTCCGCCCGGCGGGGACTTGCGCCGGGCCCGGTCGATGCGGATGGCTTGGTCCTGTTTCATGCGTGCCCGGGCCGGGGCGATCAGGGCGTTGGCTGCGGCGATGATGTGGGCCGTGGAGCGGTAGTTTTCCACCAGAAAGCGGGTCTGGGCCTGGTAGTCTTCAGCGAACTTGCGGATGTAGCGCACCGAGGCGCCGGCGAAGGCGTAGATGTTCTGGTCATCGTCGCCCACGGCCAGGAGGGTGAGCTTGCTGTCTTCGTCCCTGGCCTTGCGCCCGGCCAGGGCGGAGATCAGGGCGTACTGGTCGGGGCCGATGTCCTGATATTCATCCACGAGTATCCAGCGAAAGCCGGCCAGCAGACGGTCGCGCTGGAGGTCGGCCTCGTCGGGCGGCAGCCCCTGGCCTTCGAGCAGGGCCGTGGCTTCGCGCAGCACGGCGGCAAAGTCCTGTTCACCCTGGCGCTCGGCAAAGCTGGCGCCCACCAGGCGCATGGCCAGGGCGTGGCAGGTCATCACGGTGACGCCGGCGGCGTCCTGGCCGATCAGGCCTCGCAGGCGGCGGTGGATTTCCAGGGCGGCGTGGCGGTTGTAGGCCAGGGCGATGATGCTGTGCGGATTCTCCCGGCGCCCCCGGATCAGGTAGGCGATGCGATGCACCAGCACCCGCGTCTTGCCCGATCCCGGGCCGGCCAGCACCAGCATGTTGGTGCTTTCCCGGTCATCGGTGACGATGGCGCGTTGATCCGGCCTGGCCAGGGTTTCGACGATGGCATCCCAGGACTTTGGCGAGGTCTGACGCTCCAGTTCGACTTCCCGGCCGGGCAGCCAGCGCTGGCAGAATTCCGCCCCGCTGAGGCTGAAGTAATCCATGGCTAGATGCAGGGCGTCGGCCATGCGCTGCAAACCCCGCTCGGCATATTCGGCCATGATGTGGATCTGCCGGGTCAGTTCGTTGTAGTGCAACTCCAGGGGCCGGAAGTGGCTCTTGTCGAATTGCAGCTTCCAGTTGCTTTCCAGGTGCAGGGTCATGGCCGTGCGGAAGATCGCCAGCCCCTTGTTGAGGCGCAGCACCTCCTGTTCATGGAGCCAGAGCAAGGCGCGGTCTACCAGCTTGCGCAGATCGGGGGTTTCCGCCGCCAGCAGCGGGTCGCCGGAAACGCTGGCGGTGAGCTTGTCCAGGGTCGTTTTTGCACACTGGTCATTGCCTTTGGCACCTTTTTCGAGACAGGACAGCCAGTGTTCGAGCAGGCGGCTGGCGGCCGTGCGGCGGCGTTCGGCCATGCGCTCGATATGGTGCCAGCTGCGCCTCAGCGTCACATGCACATGTTCCGGGTCGCTGGCGCGCTTGAGTTGCAGACTGCCGGTACCCTGCCCATCCTCCCGACCATCCCCGGCCAGGCCCTGGATGATCTGCCGCAGCCGTTGTGGCAGGGCATTGCCGTGGCCCTGATCCTTCAAGGCCTGGGTGAGCAGGCGCAGGTTGAGCGGATAGCCCTCACCGGCGATAACATCCGGCGCGGTTTCACGCAGCAGGGCGAGGAGGGCCCGTTCCAGGGTGCAGGCTTCCTCCAGGCGTTTTCTGGAGGAGCGCTCCACGCCCACGTGCACGAAGGCTGTCATGCTCATGTCGTTGCTGGAGATGCCCAGCTTGTCGAACAGGTACAGCGCCTCGCGCAGGGCGGCGGGGGTGAAGCCCGCCTGGGCCATCAGCTCGTCGGTGGTGATGCCTTCGTCGGCCGGGGCATCGATGAGGATCTGCAGCAGGTTGAGATATTTCTTGCGCTCCGAGGCAAGTAAAATGACGCCCTCCAGCTTGCTTTCTGCTTCCGCCAGGTCCTTGACGCGCAGGGAGGAAGGGAAAATCTGCACGCTGTTTTCCTCGCGCCGCACCAGTCCGGCTTCTTCCAGCCAGGCGATGGCGGTCCGTACCCGGGTGTCGTCGGTGGCGATGTCGTGCTTGAAGTTTTTTTCCTTGTCCTCGTCCAGGATTTCGCCGGAAGTGACAACCAGGGGCAGATCCCGGTTCTTCTTGCCCTGCAACTGGCGCAGGGCCCGCAGCACACTCTGGATGTCACGCCGCGACAGGCGCGAGGCGGCGGACATGCTGTGCTGGCGCTCCACATCGTCGCTGGCATAAAGCAGCACACAGCGGGCGGCGGCCCGGTCCCGCCCGGCCCGGCCGGCTTCCTGCAGGTAGTTTTCCAGGGAACCGGGAATATCGGCGTGCACCACCAGGCGCACATCGGGCTTGTCGATGCCCAT
>NZ_JBASOH010000024.1:0-32100 GCF_049658005.1 Azovibrio sp.
TGTGCTACCTGCCGCCCTATAGCCCCGAACTGAACCTGATCGAAATCGTCTGGAAGCAAGCCAAATACCACTGGCGCGAGTTCGCCACTTGGTCGAAAGACACCTTCCGCGCCAAGGTCAGCGAACTCCTCGATGGCTTCGGGACTAAATTTCAAATCGGTTTCGCCTGAATACTTAAGCTGTTTTCTGCGCTTGCCAAAATTACACTTGGCTTTATTGACCCTGACCCCTTTTGACCCTATACAGTCTGGGAGTGGTCTCAGATCACCGCGGCATTGTGTTCGAAGATTTCTTTTATTTTATGCATGGGAAAGATATTTTTCTCCTGGCTTTCGGTTGCGAATTTCTTTTGTTGGTGTTCCGTAGGCTACAATATATGACTTCATAGAATTCATGACTAATGATCCGGCGCCAATTACCGTGTGTTCTCCAATATTAATCCCATTGGTCAAGACTGCTCCAATACCGATCGCGGAATAGATGCCTATATGGCAGTTGCCTCCGATAGTTGCGCCGGGAGCAAGGCTTGCAAAATCATTTAGTATTGAATCGTGATCAAGTGAAGAATTGGTGTTGATAATGCAAAATTTACCAACAGAAGAGCACGAATTAATGGCTGCGCCAGCCATAACTATGGTCCCTTCTCCTATCGATACACCATTAGCTATGGTTGCTCTTGGATGAATGGCTGAAACAAAAGAAAGTTCAGGGCTTATTTCTTTAACGTGAGCAACTACATTTGCTCGAATGAAATTGTCGCCTATTGCAACTATTGCGCCATTTAATTCATGTGTTCTAATTAGTTTTGGTAAGTCATCCTCTTTCCCAAGAATAGTATAACCCATGGTTTCTTCCCCAATATTTCGGAAGCGATCAATTAGTCCGACAATTCTGAATTTATTTTCATGTTGAACTACATCTATAGTAACTTTAGCGTGACCAGATGATCCGATTATTATGATATTGTCCATAATTGAATTAATTGCACAAAAATTGAGTGTAGGCATATGCGGTATTAATTGTTAAGAAAGCAATTTTCTTAGTTGGTTGCTAGATACCGTGACACGGTGTCCGGCTTTGCGCAAGAATTGATAAATGGGGCTTGATGAGAAGTTGGTGTCGACCAACAAAACATTACTCATGATCAGACCTCGCAGATTATGTTGATGATGCGTTGCTGATCGTCTACGTTCAAGTCCGGATAGATCGGCAAACAAATAACTTGAGACGCGGCGCGTGTGGCGATCGGTAAATTGTCTCGATGTGCCGAAGGCAGGCTTCGATACATCGGGAAGTCCGAGATCAGGGGGTAGAAATAGCGACGGGTGTAAATGTCGTTGGCTTTGAGTTTTTCGTACAGCGCATCGCGACTCAACGGGAAGTCTGGTTGGACCAGGATTGGAAAGTAAGAATGATTGCTGGTTGCCTGCGCCTCGCCCTTCAGGCAGGTGATCCCTGGAACGTTTTTTAGTGCGGTTCGATAGATGTGGTCGATCTCCTGGCGTCTTGCCAGTGCCGTATCGATGTGTTTGAGTTGGAGTAAGCCGAAAGCCGCGTTGATTTCGCTCATCTTGCCATTGATGCCAGGGGCTACGACGGTCAGTTCATCTGCGAAACCAAAGTTTTTCAGATGGTCGATGCGTTGCTTGGTTTTTGCATCCGGAGAGACGATGGCGCCACCTTCAAAGGTATTGAACACCTTGGTGGCGTGAAAGCTCAGCACCGATAAATCGCCGTGATTCAGCACGCTGCCGTCCTGATATTTGACGCCGAAGGCGTGCGCGGCATCGTAAATCACCTTGAGGTTGTAAATGTCTGCAATCCGCTGGATGGCCTCGATATCGCATGGCCGGCCATAGCAATGCACTGGCATGATGGCCGTGGTCTGCGGGGTGATGGCCGCTTCGATCCTGGCCGGGTCAAGATTGAGGGTATGTGGATCAATATCGACAAAGACCGGTTTGATGCTATTCCAGAGTAAAGCATGCGCGGTTGCGACGAAAGAATAGGGGGTGGTGATGACTTCGCCAGTAATGCGCAGGGCTTGTAGCGCCGTTACCAGGGCAATCGTGCCGTTGGTAAATAGGCTGATGTAGCTTACACCCAGATACTCGCAAAGCTCTTTTTCCAGTTGCTGGTGGAAAGGGCCGCAGTTCGTCAATTGCTTGTTCTGCCATATCGATTCCAGATAGGGAATGAACTCCTTGAGAGGTGGCAGGTAGGGCTGGGTGACGTAAATGGTCATAGTCTAGACGACTTTCAGGCAGTCTTTTCTGAATTGCTCGATCATGCTTTGCGGTTCAAATTTTTCATGATGCCGAGGATGCTCTGGGGCGGCGTCATAGACAAGAAGATGGCGCCTCGAAAAAATCCCCGGTTTTTGTCAGAGCCGCTTTCATAAGGAATTGATTTATCGGTGCATGGTTTTCGAAAGCTGAGGTTTTTCGAGGTGACCAGATCAACAGCTTCGCTTACCCTGTCTTGCAGTTGGCGGGAGATATGCATGAGCATCTGCCGGGCTTTGTTGGAACAGGTGTGCTGGCCGGTGAGCATCAGGAGTTCGATGAAGTACGTCATCTGCCTCATCAACGTGGCTGCACTCTCGGCCATCCTGCGCATCTTTACCCAAGCGCCTGCCTTCTCTGCTCTCACACACGCCATTTCTTCGTTGCGCCAAAGCTTCAATTTCGACTCACTCATCAAGTGACTCTCACGATTAACGTCGAGGACATAGCTTGCCATCCTTTCCGGCTGGATGCACCCAAGCAATTGAAATTTTCAGGTGGATGCCATGCGCGGAATAGATCTTCAAGATGTGCCAGATGATCGGTTTGCCGCCGATTTCGATCATGGGCTTGGGCTTGAGGTGGGATTCCTCGCTGATCCGGGTTCCGAGTCCCCCGGCGAGAATGACGGCTTTCATGCTTTGGAAGAGGCGGCAATGAAAGGGGTTGTGGGGGCCTCTCGTTGCCAGGCTCGCAGCAGATAGACAAACCATTCCGGGGATTCCGGGAGCAGTTTCGTGTGGCGGCTGGTAGGTGTGGGCGGGACGCGTCGGGTAGTCAGTTGCTGAAACGCCTGGTGTGCAATATCAGGAGGGCTGCTGGGGGCGGTCATGGCTTGGCAGTGTCAGATCGGATTATCCCGTCAGTATGTCCATCAATTCAAGGCGTGGCAAGGTTCGCGCCACTCGTTCGCGCCACTCGTTCGCCACTTGCAGTCAGCGCTTCGGCTGCGATGCTTGAGAATCAGCAGGCGGGCTCTCTTGCCGGGGCCGGGGAGTTTCAATGCCGAACGGGTGGGCTGGGCCATGTCCGGGTGGATGACTGCGAATCTGATTTTACGGGAGCGCTTTTGTGTCGCGTGCCGTCGCCATCCAGCGGCCGGCAAAGGGGCTGGATGGCATGAGCCGGGGCTTTTTCAGAAGGCGTAGGGGCGGTGCAGCCAGTTGCGGACTACGTCTACGTCGCGCTGGGGCAGGTAGGCGAAGCCGGCCAGGGCGTCTTCCACCACGGTCTGGGCGACCCAGTGGGGTACGGCCTTGGTGGTGAGCATGTGGAAGAACCAGGCCAGGGGGTAGCCGACTTCCCGGTCGAAGGCTTGCAGGGCGCAATGGAGTTTCAGTTCGTTGGTGCCATGGGCAGCATTGAAGGCGGGGGGCGTGCCGGTCAGGGTGGCGATGGGCTGGGCCCGGTACTGGGTCTGCTGGTAACGGTCCAGGTATTCGCGCAGGGCGATGATCCAGTGGTTGTGCAGGGCGCTGGTGTGGCCGGCGCTGCTCAGGCTCCAGTCTTCCAGCAGGCGATGGATGGGAAACGCTTCCGGGCGCTGGGCGGCCATGCGCTGCAGTACCGAACCGACATGACAGAGCCGGCGAAAGTGGTAGGTGGGCAGACCCAGGGGCTGCAGTTTCACGTGGGGATGTTCCGGGTCGATCAGTTCTGCCAGGGTGATGGGGGGGCTATCCGCCTCACCCAGCCGGTGGCTGCGCATTTCCTGAAGTTCTTCTACTTCCAGTTGCAGGAAATCGGCGGGGCCTTCCCCGGCGGGGGAGACCAGGTAATGGGTGCTGCCTGTCAGCCGGGTGGCGTAGAGCGGGGTCTCTTCCAGGTCGTCGAGCAATTGGCCCAGATCGCCGTCCCGGGTGGCCAGGGCGGCATCGGCCCAGGCTTCCAGGTTGTCGGAGACGCGGCGGCCATCGGCAGTGACGACTCCGCCCAGGCGATACCAGCCGCCCCGGCTGAATGGGTGGCGGAACTGCCATTCGGGCAGGGCGCTGGCCAGTTGCTTGACCAGGGCGGCGGGGCCGCCGGAAACAGGGCTGCCGCTGCAGCATTCCTGAATGCTGGGGGCGAGGGTCTTGCAGTATTCCTGCCAGGCCAGGGTGTCGTTCATGATCCGTCCTTTGCGATGGAGGGTGAAATGGGGTGATCGATGGTGTCCAGGCGGCGCCGGGCGGCTTCCCGGACTTCGGCTTCCGGGTCCTGCAGCAGGGGGGGCAGGGATTCGGGCGGGGCGGTGTGCACGGCGGCCAGCCGCACCCACCATTCCGGGTCTTGCAGCAAGGTGGCGGCGAGGCTGGGCAGGGCCCGGCTGGCGACGATGGCGCGAATTTCCGTTTCCGGGTCTTTGGCCAGGGTGTAGAGGGCAAAGGGGGGGAGCCGCCGGGCGACGGCCTTGCGGACTTCACGTTCCGGGTCTTTTACCAGTCGTGCCAGCTGGCCATGGGGCAGGCGCCGGGCCAGGGTGACGCGGATCAGGTAGTCCGGGTCGTGCATGAGGGGCGTCAGGGCGGTGGGCGGCAGGCGGGCGGCTACAAAGAGGCGTACTTCGCGGTCCGGGTCCCGGGCCATGCCGCCCAATTGTTCGACGGGAAGCCGCTCGGCCACTACCCGGCGCACGACTTCGTCGCTGTCGTGCATCAGGGCGCCGATCCGGTCCAGGGGGGCATACCGGGCGGCGATGGCGCGGCGCTCCCAGAACAGGTCTTGCAGGTAGTCGCCGGCCTCGTCCCGGTTGTTGCGCAGGAAGCGGTCGATCTGCCGGCCGCTGTGGGCCCGGATGCAGGCATCCCCGGGGCAGCAGCGGCCCGCCGGGAGCAGTTTGCCGGCATGGCGGCAGCCGGCGCAGAGGCCTGATCCGTGCTTTAGCTCCGGCTCGGGGCTGCTGGTGTCGGCATCAGCGCTCATCGGCCCGGGCAGCAACGACGATGCCCGTGGCCGCAGCGGGATCGCTGGTGAATTCCAGGCAGTGGCCGCTGGCATTGGTGAAGTAGTAAAGATAGTGGGTCGGGGTTTCCAGGGCGTGCTTGAGCCGGGCGGGGATGTCATCTTCGCCGCAGACCGTGAACATCACGCCGGGAAACTTTTTTCGCAGCTCGAACGGGTCGCAGCCTGGGGCGGCGGCGGCGACTGCCTTCAGGGTTTCCGGGGCGATCATCATGCCTCCTCCTCGTTTTCGAGTTCTTCTTCGTACTTGGCCAGGGAGGCGGCGGGGACGCCCATGATCCGCGCCAGCCAGGGGGGCGGGGTGTGCAGGTGTTCCTGGAGCCTGGCCAGGATTTCCCGGGCCGGCCCGCCCTTGGGCGCTTTGATGGGGTGGACGCCGGCGCGCACTACCTTGGCGGCGGCGGGGCCGCCGATGGATTGCAGGTAGAGGATCTGGCAGTCCTCGATCAGGGCGGCCCGGGCGGCGTTTTTGTCCTCTTCCTGGTCGGCTTCCAGGGTGCCGCGCACGTCCATCAGTTTCAGGGCGGTGGGGGAGACCTGGTAGATCAGGAAGCGTTCGCAGGAGCCGAAGTGGCCATCCAGGTTCTCGCCCCGGTTGGCGGCGATGGCGACGCGGATGGACTGAGGCATCTCGCCCTCGGCGTAGGGTTCCACGAGGGGCAGGTCGCTGCCTTCCACTCCTTCGCCCTTGAAGCGCTGGATGACGGTCTTGAGGGATTCCATTTCCACCCCCACGACACAGCTTGCTTCGGCGTGGCTGCCGGCGAGGATTTCACGCAGGTCTTCCACGGTGATGCGGGCCAGCTTGTTTTCGGTGAGGGGCAGGTCGTAACGGTCGGCCAGGGCGCCAACGAAGGCTTTTACATCCAGGCCGTTGAGGGTGCGGGCCGCATGGGCAATGCGCAGGGCGGCTTCTCGGGAGGCGATCGGGGTCTCGGACATGGGGCGCTCCTGGTAAGTCCTGGTAAGAATTGGGGGTGAGCCGGGCGAGGGAAGGGTGATGCCTCGGCCGGCCCGGTCCTCAGGCGTAGGAAATGCAGCCTGCGGGACAAATATCCTGGCACTTGGGCGAATCGGCGTGGCCGTCGCATTCGGTACACAGGGCGGCATTGACCTTGAAGGTCATCTTGCCTTCGCTGATCGCCTTGGTCGGGCAGACCGGGGCGCAGTCACCGCACATCGTGCATTCATCGGGGTTGATTTTCATCGCCATGATGCTGCTCCTTTTGTTCCGTTATTGCGGGTATTGCCGGGTTTCAGTCTTCTGCCGCACCTAGCCGCCTGGCGCGCACCGAGATGGGCAGACGGGCGGGTCTGGCAACCGGATCGATGTAGTAGCTGCCACCGTTGTCCAGCTTCAGTTCGCCGCCCCATTTTTCCGGGGTGTCGAATTCGATGGATTCGATGGAGGCTTCCAGATCCCGTTTGGGCAGATAGAACACCAGCCCTCCGGCCCCGTTCTGGCGAATCATGATGTTGGCCATTGCTTGCTCCAGTGTGACGTTCAGGACGGGGGCGGGAGGAATCGCTGCTTCCCGCCCCCGGGCCGATTACCGAACCAGGTCGTAGTTGTAGTCGGTGGTCGCCATGCCGCGGGTTTCATCGTCCAGACGCTCCAGCACGGCATTGGTCAGGGTGGTGAGGATGTACATGGCGCCCTCGTAACCCATGGTGGTCATGCGATGCAGGTGGTGACGGTCGAAGATGGGGAAGCCCAGACGGATCAGGGGAACCTCGAAGGCCTTGCCCTTGTGCAGGGTGTCGCGCTGGATGAACTTGCCGTAGCTGTTACCGATCAGGAAATCCGGCTTGTCGGTGAAGCAGAGGCTGCGCAGGTGCCACAGGTCGGCACCGGGATATGCCTTGCCATGGACGCCGTAGGGAGACTCGGCCAGCAGCTTTTCGATTGACTTGGCCCAACGCTTGGAACCGTTGTTGCACAGGATGTGGGTGGGCTCGATGCCCAGTTCCAGCATGAAGCCGACCATGCCATACACGAAGTCGGGATCGCCGTAGATGGCCATTTTCTTGCCGTGCAGCCAGGCGTGGGAGTCGGTCATCATGTCGACGAGACGGCCGCGTTCCTTGGTCAGGGACTCGGGAATGGCCTTGCCGGTGGCCTGGGAGACGGCCATCAGGAATTCGTCGGTGCCGGAGACGCCCATGGGGATGGTGGTCTTGGGCACTTCCTGGTTCCAGGTGCTTTCCACGAACTTCCTGGTCTTTTCCAGGGTCTGGGGCTGGAGCATGAAGGTGGTGATGGCGTTCGGGGCATCCTTGATTTCCGGGATGGTGGTGCCGCCCGCGTACATGCGGAAGGTGCCGTCGGCCGGGGTGTCCAGGATTTCTTCGGGGTCGCACAAGAAGGTGTAATCGACGTCCATTTCCTTGAGCATGCGCTTGATGACGCGGTAGTTGCCCAGGTAGGTTTCGAAGCCGGGAACGATGTTGATCTTGCCGTTGGAGCCGACCTTCTTGCCTTCCATTTCATTCAGGGTGAAATAGCGCAGGATGCCTTCTTCCATGTTGTCCCAGCCGGTGACGTGGGAGCCGACGAAGGAGGGCGTGTGGGCAAAGGGAACCGGGAAATCCTTGTCCAGGTTGCCTTCCTTCTTGGCGTTGCCGATGAAGGCATTCAGGTCGTCCCCGATCACTTCTGCGATACAGGTGGTGGACATGGCGATCATCTCGGCGCCGTACAGCTTGGTGGCGTTGGCCAGGCCTTCATGCACGTTCTTCTGACCGCCGAACACGGCGGCGTCTTCGGTCATGGAGTCGGCGATGAAGGCGATCGGCTCCTTGAAGTGACGGTTGAAGTAGGTGCGGAAGTAAGCCACGCAACCCTGGGAACCGTGGATGTACACCAGGCTTTTGTGAAAGCCCAGGCCGCACAGGGCGGAACCCAGAGGCTGGCAGGCCTTGGCGGGGTTGACCGTCAGGGCTTCGCGCTTGAAGTTGAGGTCCTGATATTCCTGGGTGGTGGTCCAGGCGAATGTCTCGGCGACCTTGTCGGCACTGGGGTTTTCTTCAAACAGTTCGCGCTTGGCGGACATGGACTGTTGATACTCGTCCTGACGGAACAGAGGGTAACAGGGCTTGATGTTGTTTACGTCTTGCATCTTGATCTCCTTTGCCCGCACCACCTAGCCGTGGATACGTGCGAAAGTTTTAGATAAGGGCTTGTCCTCACCCCCCTCCCGCAGGAGGGGAACGGGGCATCAGGCGGCTTGCTTTAGTGCTGCTTCGTTGTTCTTGACCCAGGGCGGGGTCAGCTTGGACCAGCAGGGGTTGTTCAGGGTCATGTCCATGTCACGGGCGAAGATGGCGAAGCCATCCACACCGTGGTAGGGGCCCGAGTAATCCCAGGAGTGCAGCTGACGGAAGGGCACGCCCATCTTGTGGAAGACGTACTTTTCCTTGATGCCGGAGCCGATCAGGTCGGGCTTGCAGGCCTTGACGAATTCCTCGAACTCGTAGCCGGTGACGTCGTCATAGATCAGGGTGGCGTCGCCCATGTCCTTGATGGTGCGGTCGTAGTCGTCGTTGTGGGCGAACTCGTAACCGGTGCCGACCACTTCCATGCCCAGGTCTTCATAGGCGCCGACGACGTGACGTGGGCGCAGGCCGCCGACGTAGAGCATCACCTTCTTGCCTTCCAGGCGCGGACGGTACTTGGCGATCACGGCGTCCATCATTTCCTTGTGCTGGGCGATGACGCGCTCGGCGCCTTCCTTGATCTTGTCGTCGAAGAAGCTGGCGATCTTGCGCAGGGATTCGGCGATCTTGGTGGGGCCAAAGAAGTTGTACTCCAGCCATGGAATGCCGTACTTCTCTTCCATGTGGCGGCTGATGTAGTTCATGGAGCGGTAGCAGTGCAGCAGGTTGAGCTTGACCTTGGGGGTGTTCTCCATTTCGGCCAGGGTGCCGTCGCCGGACCACTGGGCCACGACGCGCAGGCCCATCTGTTCGAGCAGGATGCGGGAGGCCCAGGCGTCGCCACCGATGTTGTAGTCGCCCAGGATGGCGACGTCGTAGGGAGTGGTTTCGAACGCCTGGCCGTCGCGGTTGGAGAGAATCCAGTCGCGCACGGAGTCGTTGGCGATGTGGTGGCCGAGGGACTGAGACACGCCGCGGAAGCCTTCGCAGCGCACCGGCACCACGGGCTTGCCGATGGTGGCCGCGGCCTTCTTGGCAACGGCTTCGATGTCGTCGCCGATCAGGCCGATGGGGCACTCGGACTGCACCGAGATGCCCTTGTTCAGGGGGAACAGCATTTCGATTTCGTCGATCAGCTTGGCGAGTTTCTTGTCGCCGCCGAACACGATGTCTTTTTCCTGGAAGTCGGACGTGAAGTTGATTTCGCAGAAGGCATCCACCCCGGTAGTGCCGACGTAGTAGTTGCGACGGCCGGCACGGGCGTATTGACCGCAGCCGATGGGGCCGTGGGAGATGCTGATCATGTCCTTGATGGGGCCCCAGACCACGCCCTTGGAGCCAGCGTAGGCGCAGCCCCGCATGGTCATGACGCCGGGCAGGGACTTGCGGTTGGAGGTGATGCACTTCTTCGAGGATTCCAGGGTCTTGTCGTTGATCATCAGGTGCTTGGCCCGGTCTTTCCTGGCCTTTTCCGGATAAACCTCGAGCACTTCGGCGATCAGGGCCTCGGTCGCTTCGCGTGTGAGCGCTGCCATAATAGTTTCCTTTCATTGCGCCGGCACTTATCCGTGCCAGGCGCTCAATGAATCATGGGTTGCTTCGTCATGGGGTGCTGCGTGATACCCGCCCGGCGGGCGGCTTGCCGGAACTCAGGCGGCAGCCGCTTCGGCAGCCAGTTCGGCGGCGGTCTTGCCGACGATGGATTCGTCCTCGGCTTCCATGATGCCGAACTCCATCAGCAACTCTTCCAGCTCTTCCATCTCGATCGGGGTCGGGATGACGAAGTTGGTGTTGTTGACGATCTTGTTGGCCAGGGAGCGATATTCGTCCGACTGCTTGTGGGTGGGATCGTATTCAACACAGGTCATGCGGCGGATTTCAGCGTGCTGCACGACGTTGTGGCGGGGTACGAAGTGGATCATGGTGGTGCCCAGGCGAGCCGCCAGAGCCATGATCAGTTCATCTTCGCGGTCGGTGTTGCGGCTGTTGCAGATCAGGCCGGCCAGACGCACGGAACCGGAATTGGCGTACTTGACGATGCCCTTGGCGATGTTGTTGGCGGCGTACATGGCCATCATTTCGCCGGAGCAGACGATGTAGATTTCCTGCGCCTTGTTTTCGCGGATCGGCATGGCGAAACCGCCGCACACCACGTCGCCCAGCACGTCGTAGAACACGAAGTCGAGATCTTCGTCGTAAGCGCCTTCTTCTTCCAGGAAGTTGATGGCGGTGATCACGCCGCGGCCGGCACAGCCCACGCCGGGTTCCGGGCCGCCGGATTCGACGCACTTGATGCCGCCGAAGCCGACGGACATCACGTCTTCCAGTTCCAGGTCTTCCACCGAGCCGGCTTCAGCCGCCAGGTGCATCACGGTGGTTTGAGCCTTGCTGTGCAGGATCAGACGGGTGGAGTCGGCCTTGGGATCGCAGCCGACGATCATTACCTTCTTGCCGGATTCGGCGAGCGCCGCCACCAGATTCTGGGTGGTGGTGGACTTGCCGATACCGCCTTTGCCATAAATGGCGCATTGACGCAGTTTTGCCATGGTGTAATCTCCTTTGAGTCAGTCGGGTGATTCGATTGCGAGGAATCCAATGGGTCGCACCACAGCTTGTGCATGGACCGTGCCAGCTTCTAAAATTTGATTCAAGCAATTGATTTATAAATGAAAACAAAAAATACTGGGGGTTTTCCGGAAGGCGCGGGATGCGACAATTCCCCTGACGTTTGTAGGGCTGACGACAAAGTTCTCACATTGCCCCGCCATGCCTGCCTGCCCATCAACCGCTGCAACCTGCCTGCCGTCATTCTGGGCAGTCTCAGCTATCAGCTATGCCCGGTGCCCCTGCAGCTGGACGGGGTGGCGGAACTGCATCAGGACCTGTTCCTCCGTTTGCAGGATTGCCCCGAGGCCGGTCGCCGGGCGGAAATTTTCCGGGACTATATGACCGTCCATTTCCGCCTGGAGCATCTGGACGAGGCCGGTTTCAGTGGCGGCCCCAGGGGCCGGGCCAAGGCCAACTATGTGCGCATGCTGCGCGGCTGGAGTTTTGATTCCGGCAGCCGCGAGGCGGCGGTGCTCAAGGGCTGGGTGGAATCGCGCTTTGGCCTCTTGCCGCGCTACCACTGCGAAGCCCTGCGGGACAAGGAGGGGAGCGCCTATCTGCGCTTTATGGAAATGCGGGCCCGGGGGCTGTACGGCACCAATGCCCTGGAGTCCCAGCTCGATCTGGTGTATGCCTACTGTCAGTACGAGTTTGCCCGGCAGCAGCCGGGGGTGAGTCACCTGACCCTGTACCGGGGCACCAATCATCGGGATGAATACGAGTGCCTGGGCGAAGGGCCGGGGGGTGGGCCGGTGTTACTGCTGAACAGCCTCAACTCCTTTTCCAGCAACCGCGAGCGGGCCGGGGAGTTCGGCGATTACATCCTGGTCGCCAACGTGCCGGTGGCGAAGGTGATCTTCCATTCCGCCCTGCTGCCCGGCGTGTTGCAGGGCGAGGACGAGAGGCTGGTGCTGGGCGGCGCCTACGAAGTCGCATGGACGACATTCTGACGTGGTTGCAAACCCGACCCTGAGTCGGGCCGCGCGGGTTTGCCCGGCGGCTACTGCAAACCGCGCCGGCAGGAACAACCGGATGGAGGCGCCGCGCGCTGATGCGCCGATGGGCGCCGGCGGCTTCGTCGCGGTCATAGCAGCAGCGGCCGATCCGGCAGTTCGTTGGCATTATTGGCGCCGGCGGGAAAGTGCTCGACCAGCAGTTCGCTGGCGCGCGCCACGGCCGTCAGGGCGCCGCCCCGGTAGTCGCCGGCCTTGAAGGCCGCCTCCATGGCACGACAGATGGCGTCCCACTCGGCTTGCGGCACCCGCGCCGCGATGCCGCGATCGGCCAGTATCTCCACGCGCCGATCCACGAGTTGCAGGTAAATCAGGATGCCGCTGTTTTCTTCCGTGTCCCACACGCCCTGACTGGCGAACAACTCGGCGGCGCGCTGGCGGGCGCTGACGCCACGCCATGCCTGGGCGATCGGCAACGGTCCTTCGACGATGAAGCGCAGTTCGCCGCGATGCCGGCTCTCGCTGGCGGCCACGGCGCGGCCGATCTCGTCGATCAGGGCGCGGCCGAAACGCCGCCGCGCCAGCCAGGGCGGCGTCAGAAGATGCTTCATCAAGCGTGTAATGTTCATCTACCAGCTCCCCGAGGCACCGCCACCACCACCCGCGCCGCCACCGCCACCGAAGCCGCCACCGAAGCCGCCACCGCCACCGCGGGAGCCGCCGCCGGCAAGAACGGCAAGGATCAGGTCAAAGCCAAACAGGGCGAGCAACAGGCCCAGCAAAAAGCCGCCGATGATTCCGGTCAGGCCGCCGACGAACAGCCAGCCGAGGCCGCCGGTGAGCGCCCCGACCAGGGTGGAGCCCAGGAAATTTCCCAGCACGAAACGCAAAATCGCGCCGCCGATCACGATGGCAAGGAGGAGCCCGTAGAGCAGGGTCTCGCTGATGTCCGACAAGGCCGCGCCGCCGCCGCCCTGTGCCCGGCCGGAACCGGGCGATGCGCCCGCCCCGGCCTTCGGCGCCGGCAGGGCCTCGCCGTCCACTACCTTGAGAATGGCATCGACGCCGGCGGCGATGCCGCCATGGAAGTCGCCGACCGAAAAGCGGGGCGTGATGACATCGGCAACGATGCGTTTTGCCGTGGCGTCGTTGAGCACCCCTTCCAGGCCGTAACCGACCTCGATGCGCAGCCGCCGGTCATTCTTGGCGACGATCAGCAGCACGCCGTCGTCCACGCCCTGGCGGCCGACCTTCCAGGCATCGAAGAGGCGGATGCCGAACTGCTCGATGGTCTCGGGCTGGGTGGTCGGCAGCATCAGCACCACCACCTGGGCGCCCTTGCGCGCCTCGAATTCCGCCAGACGCTGTTCCAGGGCCGCCTTCTGCCCGGCGCTGAGGGTGCCGGTCAGGTCCGTCACCCGCGCCGTCAGGGGCGGGATGGCGACCTGGCCATCGCCGCCCGGCGCGGCCCCGGCCAGGGCGGCCCAGAGGCAGAACAGCAGCGCCGTCAGACGGGCGGCCAGGGATTTCATGATGACTCCGGCGGCTTACCGGGCGGCAGGGGCGGCGGCGGGGGCGGCGTTGAAGTCGATCTTCGGCGCCGTGCTGATGGCCTTTTCATCTTCCACGGTGAAGTTGGCCTTGGGCTTCCAGCCCATCACCCATGCCGTCACGTTGTTGGGGAAGGTGCGCACCGAAATGTTGTATTCCTGCACTGCCTTGATGTAGCGATTGCGCGCCACGGTGATGCGGTTTTCGGTGCCTTCCACCTGGGCCTGCAAGTCACGGAAGTTGGCATCGGCCTTGAGCTGCGGATAGTTCTCCGCCACCACCAGCAGCCGCGAGAGGGCGCTGGATAGCTCACCCTGGGCCTTCTGGAACTTGGCGAAGGCGGCCGGATCATTCACCAGTTCCGGCGTCGCGTTGATGCCGCCGACCTGGGCCCGCGCCTCGGTCACCCGCGTCAGCACCTCTTTTTCGTGGGCGGCATAGCCCTGGACGATGGCGACCAGATTCGGCACCAGATCGGCGCGGCGCTTGTACTGGTTGAGCACCTCGGACCAGGCGGCATTGACGGCTTCGTCATTGACCTGAATCTGGTTGTAGCCACAGCCGGACAGCAGCGCAGCGGCCAGGGCCAGCACGGCAAGCAGACGCAATTTCATGATGGGAGTCTCCATTGAAAACACAGGTCGGCAATATGAGGCCGAAACGCCGAAAGCTCAAGCACTACGGCCATCCCGTCTGCCGCGTTCGAAATCCGCACGGCCCGGCGGCGGGAGTTTCTGGTGTTCCGGCGGCATGAAGGGGTACAAGCAGGGGTACAAGCCTGGGGCGCCGATGGCGAAGCGCTTGCCACGACCTCAGCCTGCCGCGGCCAGGGCGCAAGCTGCGGTTTTCCTGCCGCCGGCTGAATTTGTCGACGGGTCTGTTCAAGCCCCCGCAACGGCCTGTCACGAAACCGACAAATTCCCAGTTTCTTGCAAGCGGGTCCAGGCGGGGCGCGGCTTTTGGGGCCGGTGCGGATATTGCTATTACAGCCAGACCCAACCCCTACCGAGTCCAGAAATGACCCCAGAACTCCGCTCCCAACTTCTCGCCGGCCTCAAGGACGGCTCCATCGTGCCCTATCTGGGCTGTGGCGTCCTCCGGGACGTGGTGGCCGTGGCAGGCGGCCAGCCGATTCCCGCCGACAGCGACGCCCTGATCATCGCCATGAACGGGGGCAAGCCGATGTCCCCCAAGCTCATGTATGAATTCCCCCGGGCCGCCATGAATGTGGAACTGAAGCGGGGCCGCAGCGCCGTCGAGAAATTCCTCAC
Source organism: Azovibrio sp. (assembly GCF_049658005.1). Taxonomy (NCBI): domain Bacteria; kingdom Pseudomonadati; phylum Pseudomonadota; class Betaproteobacteria; order Rhodocyclales; family Rhodocyclaceae; genus Azovibrio; species Azovibrio sp. The sequence continues at coordinate 14,767 of NZ_JBASOH010000024.1, forward strand.
CACGACCTATGGCCAGACCGCCTGGACCCGGGCGAAGCTGCATGACTGGCTCAAGGAGATCCGCCCCGCCTATGTGGTGGATATCAACCGGGATACCCAGTTGCAGGATTCCTACGCCGATGTTCCCCACACCCTGATTGCCGGCATCGCCCGCATGGGCGGCACCGACTACCGCTTCAAGCTCTATGAACGCCAGGAGGGCGCCTACCAGGAAATCACCCTGGAACAGGCGGACCCCGCCCTGCCGATCCTGTTCAAGCCCATGGGCACTCCGGTGCCCAAGCCCAGCTACATTGCCTCCGATGCGGACTATGTGGATTACATCACCGAACTGATGGGCGGCTTTTCCATTCCCCCCTTCCTCAAGGCGTACCGCAAGGGCAAGCAGTACCTGCTGCTGGGCCTGCGCCTCAACCGGGATACGGAACGGATGGTGATGGCCGACATCATCTACGGCGCCGGCAGCCCTGCCGGCTGGGTGCTGATTCCCGAGCCCAACGACAAGGAACGCCGCTTCTGCAAGAAGCTGGGCCTGCAGATCGTCGAGGCCGACTGGAGCGAACTGCTGGATGAAGCCCCGGCCGTTGCCTGATGCAATCTGACCCTGCCGCAAAGCCGCCGGGCGAAGCGGCCGCGGGTGTGTGCTTGCCGCGCCCGGAAAAAACCTTCCCGTCCGCCCGGGCCTGCGCCCGGTCCTGATGAACGGCCTGCAACCCATCCCGGTCCGCTGCGGCCGGGATGGGTTTGCCGCTGTCTCCGTAATCTGCCACATGTCCATGTGACGAGCCGTGGGCGGGGCGTTATGATCCAGGCTGTTTTCCTGGTCGATGCCATGTCTCTCAAACCCTACCGCCTCCGCTTGCTGCTTACTGTCGTCCTGCTGAATCTATTGGTGATCCTGCTGGCGGCCACTTCGGCCTTCTATGGCTACCGCCAATATCAGGAGCGGGCTGACGTCAGTACGCGCAACCTGGCCCGCTTGCTGGAAAGCGACCTGATCAATGCCATTCGTCAGGTCGATGTGTCCCTGCTGGCCTTGCGGGACATTCACCGCATTCGCTACCGCGAGCATGTGCGCAATCCCGCCATCATGACCGCGCACATGGAGATGATCCGCGCCCGGCTCCCGGATGTGGATGCGATCCGCATGACCGATGTCCGGGGTGTCCTGATGGCCGGAACCGGGGTGGAGCCGGAAACCCGGATCGATTTGTCGGACCGCCCCCACTTCATCCACCTGCGGGAGAGCGGGAAGGATGAACTGGTGTTTGCCCCACCCCAGATCAGCCGGGTCAACAACAAATGGGTGGTGGTGCTGGCGCGGATGATGCCCGACCCCGAGGGCAACTTCGATGGCATGGTCTTTGCCGCCATTCCCATTACCGCCCTGGTCCGGGGAGGCGCCCGGCTGGAGTTGGGCGCGCATGGGCTGATCGCCCTGCGTGACCAGCAGCTGGGCCTGATCGCCCGCTATCCTCCTGGCGAGGACCCGGCCGGGTACATCGGCCAGCAGGCGGTGGCCCCGCAGATGCAGGAAATGATTGCCCAGGGGCTGGAGGAGGGGAGTTACTACAGTCAGGGCGGCCCCAATTACGACGCCCACCGGGTGACTTTCCGCAAGCTCGAAGGCTTGCCGCTCTATGTGACCGTCGGCCTTTCTCCCCTGGATTACCTCGCGCCCTGGCGTCAGGAAGTGGCCAAGCTGGCCGCCATTGCCCTGTTGTTCCTGCTGGCTTCGGCGGGCGCGGCCCATCTGCAATACTATTCCTGGCGGTTGCGCGAGAAGGATAGCGAGGCCTTGGTGTGTCAGGAGGCGCTCTACCACGAACTGGTGGAGGATTTGCCCATGCTGGTGGTGCGCTATCAGCCCGACACCCGCATCATTTTTGCCAATCGGGCCTATGGCGATCTTGTTGGGGTGCCCGTCCAGCAGCTGCCCGGGCGAAAGCGCCTGGAGTTCATTCCGGAAGAATCGGAGCAGCAGGCCCTCCTGGCCCGCATTGCCGCCCTGACGCCTGAACACCCGGGAGCTGTCCATGAAGAGCACCGGGTGCTCGCCAAGGACGGAAAAGTGCGCTGGACGCAGTGGACCGACCGGGCCTATTTCGACGCCCAGGGGAGGTTGAGCTATCTGCAGTCGGTGGGCGAGGACATTACCGAGCAAAAGCGCAACCGGGATGTGCGCGCGGCCCGCATGCGGCTCATGGAATTTTCCATCAACCATTCGATGGATGAATTGCTGGTCGCCACCCTGGATGAAGTCTGCACCCTGACGGAAAGCCCCATCGGTTTCTACCATTATCTGGAAGCCGACCAGCACACCGTGACCTTGCAGGCCTGGTCCACCCGCACCGCCCGGGATTATTGCAAAGCCGAAGGGGAAGGGCGCCATTACGATCTGGATGCCGCCGGGGTCTGGGCCGATGCGATCCGCCAGCGCCAGCCCGTGATCCACAACGATTACGCGGCCCTGGCGAACAAACAGGGGCTGCCCGCCGGCCATGCCCAGCTGATCCGGGAAATGGTGGTGCCGGTATTTCGCAAGGGGCTGATCGTCGCCATCCTCGGGGTGGGGAACAAGGCCAGCCATTACACGGAAGATGATGTCCAGACCGTCGCCCTGCTGGCCGACCTGGCTTGGGATTTTGCCGACGCCAAGCGGCTGGAAACCCAGCTGGTGGAAATGGCTACCACGGATTTCCTTACGGGCTTGAACAACCGGCGCCAGTTCATGACCTTGCTGAACCGGGAACTGGAGCGCCTGCGGCGCCTGGAAGCCCACCGGGTGGCGGTGCTGATGCTCGACCTGGACAATTTCAAGCGGGTCAATGACACCTATGGTCATGCCGCGGGGGATGAGGTGCTGCAGCAATTTGCCAGGCTGATGCGCAGCGAACTGCGCAAGGTGGATACGGTGGGGCGTCTGGGCGGCGAGGAATTTGCCATTTTGCTGCTGGATGCGGACCTGGAGGCCGCCGAGCAGTTTGCCGAACGCCTGCGCCGCAAGGTGGCGGAGATGTCAATCGTGCATGCCGGGCAGGTCATTTCCATCCGGGTGAGCATCGGCATCAGTTTGCTGCAGCCCGAGGATGCGTCCGGGGATGCCGCATTGATCCGGGCCGATGCCGCGCTCTATGAGGCCAAGCGCCAGGGCCGTAACCGGGTGTGTGTCTGGCGGCCATGAGCCCGGGCTTGCCGGGCGTTCAGGCCAGCGCCCGGCCCGCCCGGGAGGTCTGGAGCAACTGGCTGGCCTGCTCGCTACAGCGGCTTGCGGCGGTCTTGTCCAGGGCTTTTAGCCAGCGTGGGGGGATGTGGGCGTGGCCATACCAGGCCCCGGCCAGGGCCCCGAGGATGGCGCCGGTGGTGTCGGCATCGCCGCCCCGATTCACCACGTCGATCAGGGCGGATTCGAAACTGTCGGTGCTGAAGAAGGCCTGGAACACGGCCTGCAAGGTATCCACCACATAGCCGCTGGGGTTGGCCTGGGGCCGGCCGGTTTCCCAGGCGTACTGGGGGTGGGCGGTGACCAGGGCGCGGGCACGGGTTTTCAGGTCGATCCAGCTGCCGCCCAGGATCGCGTCCTGGATCATGCCGGTCAGGCAGATGCCGCCGGCGTCGGAGAGCGGATTGTTGTGGGTGACGTGGGCCTGGCGCTGGAAGGCGGCGGCCACTTCCGCTTCCTCTTGCGCCAGGGTGGCCAGGGCCACGGGCAGGGTGCGCATGATGGCACCGTTGCCGGCATCGTGTTCGCAGGGAGGGGCTTCCGGGAGGCCGCTGCGGCGAAAGCGCACGAGGTTGCGCCGCACGGTGTTGCCGATATCCACGGGCTTGGCCCGCATCCAGGCGTCGAAGGCCTGGGCGGCGGCGAGGGCCTCCACCCGACCGCCGCAGGCGAGGATGGCTTCGCCCAGGGCCAGGCTCATGGTGGTGTCGTCGGTGACCTGGCCCGGTTTCAGGTGCAGCCAGCCGGCGCCGATGATCTCCCGGTGCACACCGCCCTGGCGGGCGAACTGGTGCTGGATTTCCCGGGGGGTGAGGAATTCCACCGTGGCCCCCAGGGCGTCCCCCACGGCCAGGCCCAGATAGGCGCCCTGGACCCGGTCGGTCAGGGTGAGGGGGTCAGGTTTCCGGCGCAAAGCACTGGGCATGTTCGGCGCACTCCCCGCAGGATGGGGCCGGGCAGACATAGATGCCGTCCCGGGCGCAGTAGTAGCGATAGAGGAACTTTTTCCACTTCATGTCGCCGGTGTTCTGCCGGGCCAGGGAGGGGAAGGCGTTGAACAGCAGGTGGGAAAGCTCGCCCCGGTCGGCCAGGCCCAGGTCCTGCCAGAGGTGGTCGCGGCCGCCGCAGGCCATGGCGACGATGAAGGCCAGCCAGATGTCCGAGGGAAAGCGGCCGGCCCGGTGTTCGAGCAGGATCGCCACCAGGTCCTGGCGCTCGGGAATGTCGTCCACGGCCTGCTCCGGGAGTGCCAGGCGGGGGCCGGGGAAATAGGTGCTCCAGAGCTTGTCCCGTTCCGTTTCCGGCAGCCCCAGGCTGGCGGGCAGCATCCCTTCGCCGCACAGGCGGCCGGCCAGGAGGCTGGCCAGCACGGGCCGGTTGGGGTCGGCTGCGAGCGCTGCGGCCGCCGGACGGGAGAGCAGCCCGGCCCGGACCCGATGACGCTGGGTGGCGCTGGAGACAGCATTCATGGCGAACTCCTGTCCGGTTCCGGATCGGGGGGTGGCCGTGGCGGCGCTGACGCTCACGGAGGCAAGCCATTTCGCGCCTTGCAACCGTTCGCCCTGCGCCGGGCGAAGGGCAGTTTCGAGAGCGCCTGCGCTGGGGCTGCGACAGGCGCAGTCCGGACGGTGGGGTTTCGCCCCGGTAAAGTGCAGGACAGGAGTTGCCAGCGCCGCCATGGATTACCTGCTGGGATATTCGATCAGCAGATCTTCGTCGCGCAGCACCATCTGGCAGGCCAGGCGCCATTCGCTGTGATTCAGGTCGTCTATGCGCATGGCGTCGATCTGGGCCTGGCTGATCTTGCCCAGTTCCTTCAGGGTCTTCACTTCTTCGTCGGTGAGCGGCGCGCCCATCGGGCCGTGTTTCTTGTCGATGCGGTTGACCTTGACGAGGCAGGTGCCGCATTCGCCGTTTTCGCAGCCGAAATCGATGGGGATGTGATTGTCCTTGGCCAGTTTCAGGACCGTGTCACGATGGCTGCCGGCCACGGCATAAACGGTCTTGTCCTTGTGCATGGGGCTGGTGAAGGTGATATTGGGCATGGTTTCTTTCTCCGTGTTGACGGGTTTGTGGGTAGGGGTTTCCCCCCGGGGTTTCTGCCCGGGCTTGCCGGGTGGTCTGGCTCAGGTTGGCTCAGGTTGGCTCAGGTCGGCTCAGGCCGGCTTGACCACCACCTCGCCGCTCAGCACCTGGGCCTGGCAGGCCAGGCGGTGGTGACGGGGGGCGAACATGTCTTTTAGCACTTGATCTTCCAGCACCGAGGGTTCGGCCAGGTTTTCACTGCCGGAGACCACCTGGGTCAGGCAGGTGCCGCATTCGCCTTCGCGGCAGCCGTAGGTGATGGCGGCGCCGACCCGTTCCGAGACTTCGATGAGGCGGGTGCCGGCGGGCACGGTGATGGTGACGCCGATGTCTGCAAAAGTGACTTTGGCCTTGGGCATGGGGTGGTCTCCGGGTGTGAGTTCAGGCTGCCTCGGCGAACAGTTCGTCGGGCGGGGTGGTGAGGTGGCGGGCCAGTTTGCGGCCCAGGTCGCGGCATTGCGCCAACTCTTCCTCGGTGGGCACCAGCTTCAGGCGCAGGCCGGGGAAGGGCACATGCAGGCGCAGGCCCTTGAGGCGATCTTCCATCAGGGTCACGGCCTCGCCGCTCCAGCCGAAGGAACCGAAGGTGGCGCCCAGCTTGCCGCGGATGTGCACCGCGTGCAGGGAGGACAGCAGGTCCCAGACCGGCTTGGCCGCATCGCCATTGATGGTGGGGCTGCCGATGGCGATGCCGTCGGCGGTTTCGATCAGGTCGATGAAGGGGCTCACGTCCCCGACTTCCAGGTCATACAGGGAAACCCGCACGCCGGCTTCGTCCTCGGCGCCCGTGGCAATGGCTTCGGCCATGCGCCGGGTGGCGCCGTAGGCGGAGATGTAGAAGATCAGCAGGGTCTTTTCTCCCAGCACCTGATCGTCCAGGCGGCCTTCGGCCAGTTCCCGGTAGCGCTGGACGTAATGGCGGGGGTTCTGGCGCAGCACCGGGCCGTGGGCCGGGGCAATCAGCTGCAGTGCCAGGGGTTCGAGCAGTTCCAGACCGGTGAGCACATGCTGGCGGAAGGGCCGCATGATGTGGGCGTAGTAATACTCGAAGGAAAAGCGGAAGTCGCCCACCTTGTCGTTGAACAGGCGGTCGTCACAGAAGTGGCAGCCGAACACGTCGCCGGAAAACAGCACCCCCAGTTCCGGCACGAAGGTGCATTGGGTGTCGGGCCAGTGCAGGAAGGGGGTCTGGTAGAAGGCCAGGCTGCGGCCACCCAGGTCCAGGCTGCTGCCGGTCTTCACCAGGGTGAAGGCGGAGGGGGTGACGTCGGTGGATTTCAAGAGGGCCTTGAACATCATCGGCGCCCGGCTGGATAGGTAGACGTGGGCCTGGGGGGCGCGCTTCATCAGTTCCGGCAGGGCGCCGGAATGGTCGGGCTCCAGGTGGTTGATGACGATGGTGGTAATCTCGTCGTAGCTGCAGATGGATTCCAGGCGCTTGAAGAATTCCGGCGCAAAGGCTTCCTTGACCGTGTCGATCACGGCCACGCCCTTGTCGCCGCGCACCACATAACTGTTGTAGGTGGTGCCGTTGGCGGTGGACAGGACGATGTCGAAGGAGCGCAGGGCCGGGTCCAGGACCCCGACCCAGTGCACCCCCGCGGCGATTTCCACCGCCTGGCCGGGCTGGATTCTAGCGGCAGGTGCCGGGCTGGTGTTCATGATCCCCGTCTTCATGGTGGTGGCCGTTGCACCGGTGCTGCTCGCCCTGACAACCCAGTTCCTCGGCGCTGGCCTGTTGGCCGGCGAGGCCCACCCAGGCGTCCACTTCTTCCAGCACGAAACCCACCCGGTGTTCGCCCCCGGATGCCATCAGGGGGCGGCGTACCAGCAAGGGGTGGTCGAGCATCAGGGCGAGGGCGCTGTCGGCGTCGATGGTGTCCGGGTCCACGGTGCCTTCCTTGACCATGGGCGCGGCGCGGTTGAACCAGTGGGGCACGGGCAGGGGGGCCAGAAAGGCCAGCAGGCCCTCCCGGGTCCATGCTTCTGCCAGCAGGTTTTTGACATCCAGGGTGTGGCCGGCCTGGAGCAGCAGGGCCTTCTGCCTGGCGTTGCCGCCGCAGCCGGGTTTTTCATAAAAGGTGATGTGGGCCATGGGTTTGCAGGCTTTCTTCAGGTCGAGGCAGGTTGGCCCCGGGTAGCCACTGCGAGGAGTTCCTGGAGTTTTTCCACGGGTATCCCGGTCAGGCTGCCCAGGGGGTTCAAGGGGGTGCCCAGTTCATCGACGATGGCGCATTCGATGGGGCAGATGGCGGCGCACTGGGCCTCGGGGAATTCCGCCAGGCACTCGGTGCACTTGTCGCTGTCGATGGCAAACACCGGGTCGGATTCGTGGATGGCGGTGTTGGGACACACATCGACGCAGGCCCAGCAGTTCACGCAGGCTTCAGTGATGGAAAGCGCCATGTTCTTCTCCTTCAGGCACGTTTCTGGTCAGGGGCGGGGGTGGCCAGCTTGCCGGCTTCGGCCAGTTCCCGATACACGGCCATCACGGCGGTCTCGATGGCTTCCATGGCGTGTTCCCCGTTGGGCTGGATGCCGGCCTGCTCCAGCAGGCCCCAGGGTTCAAAGCCGATCTTCGAGCACAGCACTACCTCGCAGCCGGCCAGGGCGGCGATGGTGCGGTCCAGGATGGAGTCGGCAGAAACGCCGTCCTGGCCCTCGTCGCCGCAGGTGTCGCCACCGACGCAGTAGAGCTCGGTCTTGCGGTGGCTGATGAAGCGCACCCCGGCGGGGGAGGCTTCATACACCAGGAATTCCCGGGCATGACCGAAATGCTGGTTGATCAGCCCCTGGCCGGCGGTGGCCACGGCCATCAGCACCGGGCGGCTGTCTTCTGGGAGGGGGGCGGGCAGGGGGGCGGATGAGTCGAGGGCCGTGGCGGGTGCGGCGGGTGCGGCAGGAAGGGCCCGCCTGGCTTCCAGCTGGTCGATGATGGCGTCGTGCACTTCCTTCCTGCGGGCCATGGCGGAGTCGTAGTCGATTTCCATGGCGTCGAGCTTGTCGAGGGTAAATTCCGCGCCCCGGTCCTCGCCCAGGAGGCCCACGGCGTCGGCGCGGCACTGGCGGCAGTGGCGCATCATGGCCATGTCGCCGGCGCATTCGTCCTGGATGGCCTGCAGTTCTTCGGTGCTGGGGCTGCGCTGCGCCATGATGCCGTAGTAGGTGCCGTGTTCGGCTTCGGCAATCAGCGGCATGACGTTGTGCAGGAAGGCGCCCTTGGCCTTCACCACCTTGGAGACTTCCTTCAGGTGTTCGTCGTTTACCCCGGGGATCATCACGGAGTTCACCTTGACCAGGATGCCGCGTTCCACCAGCATTTCCAGGCCCCGCTGCTGCTGCGCGATCAAGATCGCTGCCGCCTCGACGCCGCGGATGCGCTTGTTCTCCCAGTAGATCCACGGGTAGATTTTGGCGCCGACCTCGGGATCGAGGCAGTTGATGGTGATGGTGACGTGGTCGATGTTGTGCTTGGCAATCTCGTCCACATACCTGGGCAGGTTGAGCCCGTTGGTGGAGACGCACAGCTTGATGTCCGGCGCCTTCTCGGAGAGTTGGCGGAAGGTTTCAAAGGTGCGCTCCGGGTTGGCCAGCGGGTCTCCGGGGCCGGCGATGCCGAGCACCGTCATCTGGGGAATGGTGGCGGCCACGGCCAGCACTTTCTTGATGGCCTGGTCCGGGTGCAGCAACTCGGAAACCACGCCGGGCCGGGATTCATTGGCGCAGTCGTATTTGCGGTTGCAGTAATTGCACTGGATGTTGCAGGCCGGGGCTACCGCCACATGCATGCGGGCAAAGTAGTGGTGCGCTTCTTCCGAATAGCAGGGGTGGTCCTGGACCTTGGCGCGGATATGGTCCGGCAGGTGGGAAAGGGCGTCCGGGGCAGTGCCGCAGCCGCTGGAGGAGCAGCCCCCGCCGGAGGCGGGGGCTGTATTGCTGATCACGGGCAGGTCCACGATTGAGGCTCCTTGAAAGTCATCGAGGAGCTGACAGCAATCGCTGTGCCAGATTTTTTAGTTGTTCATAAACAATGGCTTGAAATTCTTGCCGGGGCAGGGGCCGCCTTCTTGTGGGAGGGCTTGTCGGGAAGGCGACAAGCCCTCCTCCGGGGCAATCAGGCCGGCACGCCGAGAATCACGTGGCTGGCCTTGAACAGCACCGAGGCCGGGGCGCCCGGCTTCAATCCCAGTTCCAGCGCCGCCTCATTGGTGATGACCGCATGTACCGGGCTGCCGCCTGGCAGTTGCACCACCACGTCGGAATTCACCGCGCCCTTGTTGACCGCCTGCACGGTGCCGGCGAGATGGTTGCGGGCCGAGAAACGGACGTTTTCTTCGCCGGCCAGAACCATCACCCAGGGGGCCTTGACGTAGGCGACGACGGGCTTGCCGACCGCCAGGCCCAGGGATTTGACGCTGGCCTCGGTGACCACGGCGACGATCTTGTCGCCGCCGGCGGTGCGGAGCTCCACTTCCGCGTTGATGGGGCCTTCGGTGAGGGCAGTGATGGTGCCGGGGAAGCTGTTGCGGGCGCTGATGTTCATGATGTCGATCCTTGATGAAGTGAGTGAAGTGGGGTGGGCAGGAACCTGGCCCGGTTTTCGCTATATCTGTTCGTGAATAGCGGTTCGGCTTGCTGCGGGGCCATTCTAGAAGGAATGGTTTTGTCATGGCAACCATGGCGGCAGGGATTTTTGGCGGCATTTCCGGCATTTCCGGCGGGCTCGATGCCGGGATTCCTGCGTTATAGTGTTCGTTATATATCTGACAACATCACGACAAAATGGAACAAAACCCACATCGTTTCAAGGGGCGTCTGGAAGTGGAAACCGAATTCGGCACTTTCCTGGGCGACACCCGCATCCGCCTGCTGGAGGCCATTGCCCGCCATGGCTCCATTTCCCAGGCCGCCAAGGCGGTGCCGCTGTCCTACAAGGCGGCCTGGGACGCGGTGGATGCCATGAACAACCTGGCCGATGAAGCGCTGGTGATCCGTTCCGCGGGCGGCAAGCACGGCGGCGGCACCTTGCTCACCGCTTACGGGCAGCAGGTGGTGAATCTGTACCGGGCCCTGGAGGCGGAATATCAGGCGGCCCTGGAACGGCTGACCGCCAGCATGAATGACGGGGAGGCGAGCAGCTTTGCCCAGTTCCGCCAGCTGCTCAAGCGCATGTCCATGAAAACCAGTGCCCGCAACCAGTTCGCCGGGGTCATCGTCGGCCTCAAGACCGGGGAGGTGGATTACGAGGTGCGCCTGAAGCTGGACGACACCAACGAGCTGGTGGCGGTCATCACCCGGGAATCCGCCGAAACCCTGGAACTGGCGATGGGCATGGAAATGTATGCCCTGGTGAAATCCTCCTCGGTGCTGCTGCTCACCGACCGGGAGGTGCGCACCACGGCCCGCAACCAGCTGTGGGGAGAAGTGACCCGCATCCACGAGGGGCCGGTCAATTCCGAAGTCACCCTGGCCCTGCCCGGGGGCAAGAGCGTCTGCGCCGTGGTCACCCACGACAGCATCGCCCGCCTGGGCCTGGCCGTGGGGGAAGAGGCTGGCGCCGTGTTCAAGGCTTCCGCCGTCATTCTTTGCATCCAGAACTGATTGACTAACCGAAGGAGAAACATCATGAATGTCCCATTTTGCAAGTTCGTCGCTCTCGCCGCGCTCCTCATGAGCGCCACCCTGGCCCGGGCCGAAACGGTCCAGGTCGCCGTGGCCGCCAACTTCACCAAACCCATGGAAGCCATCGCGGCGGAGTTCGAGAAGGATACGGGCCACAAGGCGCAGCTTTCCTTCGGCGCCACGGGCAAGTTCTATGCCCAGATTGCCAACGGGGCGCCCTTCGATGTGTTCCTGGCCGCCGATGACAGCACCCCCATGAAAATGGAGGAGGAACTCCTGACCGTGCCCGGCAGCCGCTTCACCTATGCCATTGGCACCCTGGTGCTGTGGAGCGCCCGGGAAGGCTATGTGGATGACAAGGGCGAAGTGCTGAAGAAGGGGGAGTTCAAGCATCTCGCCATCGCCAATCCCAAGACTGCCCCCTATGGTCTGGCCGCCATTCAGGCCCTGACCCGGCTGGGGCTCCTGTCTGCCCTCCAGCCCAGGTTCGTGCAGGGCGAGAACATCACCCAGACCTATCAGTTTGTCGCCACCGGCAATGCCGAGCTGGGGTTCGTGGCGCTCTCCCAGGTCTTCAAGGAGGGCAAGCTGAGCGGCGGTTCGGCCTGGCTGGTGCCGGCCAGTCTGCATGACCCCATCCGCCAGGATGCGGTGCTCCTTGCCAAAGCCCGCAACAATGCCGCCGCCAAGGCCCTGATGGACTACCTGAAGGGGGAGAAGGCGGCCCGCGTCATCGAGTCCTACGGTTACGGCCGGTAAATTCCCGGGGGAGCCATGGACGCAAGCAATCTCGCCGCCGTCTGGCTTACCTTGAAGCTGGCGAGCGTGGTGACGCTGCTGCTGCTGCTGCTCGGTACGCCGATCGCCTGGTGGCTGGCCCGCACCCGTTCCTGGTGGAAAGGGCCGGTGGGGGCGGTGGTGGCGCTGCCGCTGGTGCTGCCGCCGACGGTGCTGGGCTTTTATCTGCTGATCCTGATGGGGCCTCATGGTCTGGTCGGGCAGCTCACCCAGTCCCTGGGGCTGGGCATCCTGCCCTTCACCTTTCCAGGGCTGGTGATTGCCTCGGTGTGCTATTCCATGCCGTTCGTGGTACAGCCCATCCAGAACGCCTTCGAGGCCATGGGGGAGCGCCCGATGGAGGTGGCGGCGAGCCTTCGGGCCAGCCCCCGGGATGCCTTTTTTTCCGTGGCCCTGCCCCTCGCCCGGCCCGGCTTCGTGAGCGCCGCCATCCTCGGCTTTGCCCACACGGTGGGGGAGTTCGGCGTGGTGCTGATGATCGGCGGCAACATCCCCGGGAAGACCCGGGTGGTGTCGGTGCAGCTCTACGACCATGTGGAAGCCATGGAATATGTCGAAGCCCACGGGCTGGCGGGCGGCATGGTCGCCTTCAGTTTCCTGGTGCTGCTGGCCCTCTATGGCCGGCGTCGGCTGGGCGGCTGGAGTCCGTGATGGAGGCCCGGTTCCGGCTTACTCATCCCGGCTTCACCCTGGAGGTGGATCTCAAGCTGCCGGAAAAGGGGGTCACCGCCTTGTTCGGCCCTTCCGGTTCCGGCAAGACCACGCTGCTGCGCTGCTTTGCCGGCCTCAGCCGGGCCTCCGGGGGGCGTCTGGTGGTGGCCGGCCAGGTCTGGCAGGACGAGACGCAAGGCCTCTTTTTGCCGACCCACCGGCGCCCCCTCGGGCTGGTGTTCCAGGAAGCCAGCCTGTTTCCCCATCTTTCGGTACGCAAGAACCTCGAATACGGCATGAAGCGGGCCGGCAACAGGGGCGGCGAGGGCTTTCAGGCCTGTATCGATCTGCTCGGCATCCACCCCCTCCTGGAGCGGGGGCCGGGGCATCTCTCCGGCGGCGAACGGCAGCGGGTGGCGATTGCCCGGGCGCTCCTCACCCGGCCCCGGCTACTCTTGATGGACGAGCCTCTGGCGGCTCTCGACTTGAAGCGCAAGGGGGAGATCCTGCCCTATCTCGAAAGGCTGCACGACGAACTGGACATTCCCGTGCTCTACGTCAGTCACGCCCCCGACGAGGTGGCTCGTCTGGCCGACCATCTGGTGCTGATGGACGACGGCAAGGTGGTGGCGAGCGGCCCCTTGCAGGAAACCCTGTCCCGCGCCGACCTGCCGCCGGCCTTTGCCGACGACCCCGGGGTGGTGCTCGAAGCCCGGCTCGTGGGCCAGGAGGCGGACGGCCTGAGCCGTCTTGCCATTCCCGGCGGCGAGCTTTTGGTGTCGAGGGTGGAGGCGCCGCCCGGCAAGATCCTGCGCTGCCGCATTCATGCCCGGGATGTGAGCCTGGCGCTCACTCCCCCGCTGCAAAGTTCCATCCTCAACATCCTGCCGGCCCGGGTTGCGGCCGTGGCGGCCACCGATACGCCCGGCCATGTGCTGGTGCAACTCGAACTGGCCGCAGGGTTGCGGCTCCTGGCGCGCATCACCGAGCGCTCCCGGGCTGCCCTGGGAATCGGGCCGGGGCTGGCCGTGATTGCCCAGGTGAAATCGGTCGCCTTGCTGGCATGACGACGAAGCCTCATGAGGCAGGGCACAGAACTCGCTTAGGTGGAGCGAATCGCATCGACAAACCGTTTTTTTGTCACAAAGCCCTCATCATGCCCCGTTTCGATATCACCCCCCGCCGCTGCAAGTTGCGGGACCTGCTTTCACGTTACTGAGGAGTTTTTCATGCCGCCTCGCCTTTACGCCTGCACCACTGCCCCGCCGCGCCCGGAGCGGGAAGACCGTTCCTGGCAGGAACACCTGCCCCAGGACTGGCGCGAACTGGTGGTGGCGCCCCTGGACCTGCGCCGTTATCAGGATTACGAACTGGCGGCCCACCGGGTGGTGGGCTACGACGCGGACGGGAAACCCTGCTACACCGCCCACCGTTTCAGCCTCGCCGAGCCCCGCTCCGACGACGGCGAGGAGTTCTACACGGTGCTGGCCTATGGTGAGGAACTGGCCGCCTGGCGCCTGCGCGACGAGCGCTGGCTGGTGTGGCGCGAGGTGCGGGCCGAAGAAACTTGCGAGCAGGCGCGCAGTTTCTACTGCCTGTCCCAGGACATGCCGCGCTGAAAAAGGGCGCCATGCCGGTGTCCCGCGGCCAGGGTCGATCCTGCCCGCTATATCGCGATTCGTGTTTCCGGTAGAGTTCCATGCTTCGCCCCGGCCTTCCCGCCGCGGCATGACCTCTCGGATTCACCGGAAACCGCATGCGGATACTGCACACTTCGGACTGGCACCTCGGCCAGCATTTCATGGGCAAGAGCCGCCAGGCCGAACATCAGGACCTGATCGCCTGGCTGCTCGAACAGGTGGATCAACATCAGGTGGACGCGGTGCTGATCGCCGGCGACATCTTCGATACCGGCACGCCGCCCAGCTATGCCCGCGAGCTTTACAGCCAGCTCGTGGTGCGCCTGCACGAAGCCGGCGTCGCGCTGCTGCTGCTCGGCGGCAACCACGATTCGCCGGCCACCCTGGGCGAAAGCCGCGAACTGCTGGCACGCCTGGGCACCACGGTGGTTGCCGCCCCCCACGCCGACCCGGCGACGCAGGTCATCATGCTGTCGCAACGCAACGGCGAGCCCGGCTGCCTGGTCTGCGCCATTCCCTTCGTCCGCCCACGCGAGGTGCTGCAGAGCCAGGCCGGACAGAGTGCCGAAGAGAAACAGCAGTCGTTGCAGCAGGCGATCCAGGAACATTACGGCGCCGTTTTTGCCGCCGCCAGCGAACGCCGGCAAGCCCTCGCCGCTGCCCCGGGCCCGAATTCCGGCCGCCCCTTGCCGATCATCGCCACCGGCCACCTGACCACGGTGGGCGCCAGCCGCAGCGAATCGGTGCGCGAAATCTACGTCGGTGCCCTCGAAGCCTTCCCCACCAACGCATTCCCCGGCGCCGACTACATCGCGCTGGGCCACATCCACCGGCCCCAGAAAGTGGGCGGCCAGGAGCACATCCGCTACTGCGGCTCACCCTTGCCGCTGTCGTTTGATGAAGCCCGGCAGCCCAAGGCCATGCTGCTCGTAGACCTGAGCCCCGAAGGTCTGCTGGCCGTCACTCCACTGCCCGTGCCCCGCTTTCAGGGCATGGTCGCCATCAGCGGCAACCTCGCCAGCCTGCGGGCCCAGATCGGCGCCGCCGCCGCCCAGGGTAGCGCCGGGCGTCCGGCCTGGCTGGAAATCACCGTTGCCGAAGACGACTACCTGGCCGACCTGCCGGCCCGCATCGAAGCCTTGACCCAAGGCTGGCCGGTCGAAGTGCTGCGCATCCGCCGCCAGCGCGGCACTGCCGCCGCCCGTCTGGACGCCGAAGCCAGCGAAACGCTGGATGAACTCAGCCCGTTCGAGGTCTTTGCCCGCCGCCTGCAGCAGGAGGATTTGAGCAACGACGTGCAACAGGCCCTGAACGAACGCTACCGCGCCATCGTTGCCGGCCTAGAGGGCGAGGCAGCATGAAGATCCTCCGCCTGCGCCTGAAGAACCTCAATTCGCTCAAGGGTGAATGGCGCATCGACTTTACCCGGCCGCCCTTTAGCGACAGCAGCCTGTTTGCCATCACCGGCCCGACCGGTGCCGGCAAATCGACGCTGCTCGATGCCATCTGCCTCGCGCTTTACCACCAGACGCCGCGCCTGAAGACCATCTCGGCCTCCGACAACGACATCATGACGCGGCACACCGCCGACTGCCTGGCGGAAGTCGAGTTTGAAGTGCAGGGCGCCGTCTACCGCGCCTTCTGGAGCCAGCGCCGCGCCCGCGACAAGGTGGACGGCGCATTGCAGGCGCCCAAGGTGGAACTGGCGGCGCTCGATGCAAATGGCGACGGCACCATCCTCAGCACCCAAACCGGCGACAAATTGAAGTGCATCGCCGAGATCACCGGCCTCGACTTTCCACGCTTCACCAAGTCGATGCTGCTCGCCCAGGGCGGTTTCGCCGCCTTCCTCAACGCGACACCCAACGAACGCGCCGAACTGCTGGAGGAACTGACCGGCACCGAAATCTATGGCGAAATTTCGCGCCAGGTTTTCGAGCAGGCGCGCGCCGCCAGGAGCCGGCTCGAGCAGCTCAAGGCCCGCGCCGACGGCATGGAACTGCTCTCCGACGAGCAGCGTGCCGCCATGCAGAGCGAAGCCGCCCGCCTCGATGCGCAACAGGCCGACCTCCAGCGCCAATACCAGCAGACCCAAAGTCAACGCCAGTGGCGCCTCGATCTGGCCCAGGGCGAACAGGAAATCAAATCCGCCGAAGCCCGGCAGCAGGAAGCCGACGCCGCCCTCGCCGCCGCCGCGCCGGAGCTGGCCAGGCTCGCCGCCAGCGACCCGGCCGAAGCCCTGAAGCCGCTGCATCTGCAATGGCAACAAGCCGGCGCCGCCTGCCAGCACAGCGAAACCGAACTCAAGGCCCTGCACGCCGCGCGCGAAAAACTGCAAACCGAACAGCACGATCAACACCTCGCCGCCGGACACTACAGCGCCCAGGTCGCCGAGCAGGCGCTGCAAGCCCTGCAGCAAAGTCAGCGCGAAGCGCAGCAACTCGACGAGTTCTGCGCCGCCCAGCCGCAATACGCCCAACTCGGCGAACGCCTCGGCGTCTGGCGCCAGCAGTTCGAACAACGGGCAAAACTCGCGCGCGGGCTTGCCGCCCAGCACCAGGCGCAGCAGAAGCTCGAACAGGAACAAGCCGGAACCGCCCGCCAGCTCGCCGCGCAAACTCTTGCGGTCGACACCGCCGCCAAAGCCAGAGCCGCCGCCGACGCCGAGTTGGCAAAAAGCCAGAGCGAGCAGAATCAGCGCCTGGCCGGCCAGACCCTGGCCGAACTGCGTCAGCACTGGCAGCGCGAACAGGCCGGCCTCAACCGCTGGCAACAACTCGAAGCGCTCGCCCAGCGCCGCCGCGAACTGGCTGCACTGCAAACGGCCCAGGCCGCGCAACTGCAGCAGTTTCAGGACAAGATCGCGGCCCAGGAACAAGGCCTGATCGTCCTGCGCGAGCAGCACAAGGAACTCGCCGCCCAGGTCGCCGACAAGCAGAAACTGCTCGAACAGGAACACCGCATCCAGAGCCTGGAAGCGCATCGCCGGCAACTGCAGCCGGGCGAAGCCTGCCCGCTGTGCGGCGCGCACGACCACCCGGCCATCGCCGCCTATGCCGCCCTCGACGTTTCCGCCACCGCAACCGCGCTCAAGGAAAAACAGGCGGCCCTCGAAAGGCTGGCCCAGAAGGGCCAGCAATTGCGCGCCGAACAAGCCGCCGCGCAAGCCACGCAAAAAAGCGGGCTGGAGCAGCAGGCCAGGACAAGCCAGGAAAGCGCCCGCCTGCAGGATGAATGGCAGGCCAGCCTCGCCGCATGGCCCGATCGCCCGCCGCTGGCTGCCGAGGCCTGGCAGGACGCCAAGGCCCTCGCCAC
>NZ_JBASOH010000025.1:0-2795 GCF_049658005.1 Azovibrio sp.
ACACGATCCCTCACGCGAAGCTGTTGGCCGTGGTGGCAGAGCGCATCGTAGATGGGGGAATTTTGCACCTCATCAAGTTGTGGCTCAAAGCCCCGGTGATTGGCGAAGAAGAGGACGGTACGCGGAAAGTTGTGGGCGGCGGCAAGGGCAACAGCAAAGGCACACCGCAAGGCGGCGTCATTTCACCGCTGTTGTCGAACTGCTACCTGCACCTGCTGGATCGAATCTGGGACAGGCATCAACTGTGCTGGAAATTGAAGGCGCGGATTGTTCGCTATGCGGATGATTTTGTCGTGTTATGTGCCGGGAAAGTAGAAGCCCCCCTGGCCATGGTACGGCGGGTGCTGGATCGGCTTGAACTCACGCTGAACGAGAACAAGACCCGCATCGTGGATGCCCGGAAAGAAAGCTTCAACTTTCTGGGATTTGAAATCAGGGTGAGCAAGAGTTGGAAGTCGGGCAAAAGCTTCACGCATGTTTGCCCGGCGAAGAAGTCTCTTGTGAAAATCAAGGAAAGCATCAAGCAGAAAACGGATCGACGGCTAACGCCGATACCCTTGGAAGACGTGGTGAGAAATCTGAACGCCAGCCTGCGAGGCTGGGTCGGCTACTTTCACTATCGGCACTCCAGCAAGGTGCTCGGCAAGGTGAAGACGTATGCAGAAGACCGCTTGCGTAATCACCTGATGAAGCGGCATAAGATACGAAATCGTGGGGAGGCCCTGCAACGCTTTCCACGAGAGACGCTGTATGCGGACTATGGGCTATACAAAGTGCCGATGACAGCGCGCTGGAAATCAGCGCATGCCTCGGTGTGAAGAACATCGGAAAGCCGTGTGCGTTAATAGCGCATGCACGGTTTGATGAGGAGGCCAAGTAAATATGATTATGGTAAAGCTAGTGAGGCACCGCCAGACGAAAGGAGCGGAAATGGATATGCCAAACCTGTTATTTTATGCGCATGTTCTCTACTCTACACGGTTTTCTTCGCTCTACCCAAGCCCCACCCGTCAAACGGTGGGGCTTTTTTTCATAAGCCCAAATTGTGCGCGCCCCATCAAGCGGGCCAAGGGAATGGTTTACGCCGCCGGCCCAGCAGGTCGCCCCTGGCGAAGAGCAGCGGCGTCAATAACCAGAATTCCAAGTTGATCTCCCTGGGCAAAAAGGCGCGGAGGATCAGCGAAAATGATGTCGCGGCATTTGCAATGTATTCGCCTTAAAGCTAACATTGTCGTATGCACGAGATCATCCACTCCCTCGACGAAGCCGAGAATGACCCGTACCAGTCGTGGATCGAATCACTGCGGGACCGGGTGGCCAAGGTGGCGATCATCAAGCGCGTTGCCCGTATGGAAGTTGGGTTGTTCGGTGATTGCAAATCTTTGCGCGAGGGTATCTGGGAGCTCAAGATCGACGTCGGTGCCGGATATCGCGTTTATTACGCGCACGTTGGCAATCGAGTGATCCTGCTGACCAGCGGCGGCGATAAGAAGTCACAGAACCGTGACATCGAACGTGCCGTGAACTTGTTGAAAGACTGGGAGAAGCGAAATGGCTAAGACACATCGAACCCATGAGGAAGCAACAGTCGAGATGTTCCGCAAAGACCCGGATTTGGCCGCCGACTACCTCAACTCCGTTCTGGAAGATGGCGACGAAACTGATTTGATGCTGGCACTGCGCACCCTGAGCAAGGCGTTCGGCGGCGTACAGGAAGTGGCCCGTCAAGCGGACGTCAATGCGCACACCCTCTACCGTACCCTTTCGGAAAAAGGCAATCCTGAACTGAAGACCCTATCGGCAATTCTGAAAGCGATGGGCATGCGTCTGGCGATTCAACCGCTAAACCACCACGCCCGCGCTTGAATCGAGCAAGCCGAACTCGCGGCCATCGAAGCCGAGTCCATCGGCTTGCAGCCGCTGGACCAACATCTGGGTGGCGCAACTGAGGTAAATACCGCCGTCACACCAGCGCCGACTTTTGCCAAAAGATTCAACTCCTAACCGATTTGGCTCACAATGATATATGCGCCAGTGAAACAGGAGAATTGACATGACCATGGTTGAACGGCTTTGTGCAGTCAGCAGCATTCTGCCGCCCCCGGCTCAGGCCGAATTGCTGGATTTTGCGGAGTTTTTGCAGCTAAGAAATCCCTGAATCCGTGACCACCCCATAACGAATCCGTACCTCATTGGATTTTCTGAATTTCGTTGCCCGGATTGCCTGCCTGCATGCATCCAAGACCCTGCGCTGGCCGTTATGGCGGGCATGAACGTCGCCACAGCGGCCATCAAGACACTCCACAAACGGTGTTCGGCACGCAGCGTGCAGGGCTGCGCCTGCAGCGATGGCTGCACGGGTGGCTGGTGTTGCCGGGATGGTTCGCAGTTGCTGGTCAGGGCACCGCGCTGCGCCATGTCGCCCGTCTATGTCGCCCGCAGTTGGGCGTAATGGCGCGCAAAGGCCGCGTAGCCCGGATCGTGCTCGCCCAAACCGAGCACCCAGCGGCCCGCATGGCGAATGAGCCGCGCGGCCTTGTAGACCATCTCCTGCATCACGGTCTTGATGCGCCGACGTTGGGCCTTGTGGCGCACGGGCGCATCCTCGCCGTGCAGGGTGTGCACGCCGATCAGGCGCAGCAGGTTCATGGCCACGCAGGCCATCTGACACACCCGGTAGTTGGTGTCGAACTTGCCCGAGGGCAGTCGCTCCAGCCCCATGTCGGTCTTGAACTCGGAATGGAACTGCTCATGGGTGCCGTGCTGGCAGTACAACTCGATGATCTGCGCCGGCG
>NZ_JBASOH010000026.1:0-6408 GCF_049658005.1 Azovibrio sp.
GCCCTGGTGAGCCACGGCGGCACCCTGGAGGGACCCCTGCTGGTGGCCATGGTGCTGCTCCTCCTGGGGGTGGCGGAGATCGCCGCGCCCCTGGCCGGCGGCCTGGTGGAACTGCCGGCCATCGCCCATGCCGCGGGGCGCATCGAAGCGGTGGCCAGCCAGGAGCCGGCCATCGTCTTTCCCCCTGCCGGGCCGCAGCCGGCGGACGGCAGCCTGGAGATCGAGCACCTGGATTTCTCCTGGGATGCCCACACCCCGGTGCTGCGCGACTTTTCCCTGCACCTGGCGCCGGGCACCCGGCTCTTTCTGGAAGGCCCCAGCGGCTGCGGCAAGTCTTCCCTGGTGCAACTCCTCGCCCGTTTCGAGCTGCCCGACCGGGGCAGCATCCGCCTGGGCGGCGTGGCCCTGGAGGCGCTGGATGAGCCCACCTTGCGCCGCACCCTGGCAATCGCCACCCAGTTTGCCTGGGCCCGGGGCGGCACCCTGGCGGACAACCTGCGCCTGGCGGCACCCCAGGCCAGCGCGGCGGCAATGTGGGAGGTACTGGAGCGGGTGGGCCTGGCGGCGACGCTGCGGACCTGGCCGGAGGGCCTGGAAACCTGGGTCCAGGAGGGGGGACGGAGCCTCTCCGGCGGCCAGCTGCGCCGCCTGGGCGTGGCCCGGGCCCTGCTTTGCCGGGCGCCGTTGACGGTGCTGGACGAACCCACCGAGGGGCTGGAAGACGAGGCAGCCGAGCGCCTGGCGCAGCAGGTCTGCGCCTGGTGCCAGGGCCGCAGCCTGATCTGGATTTCCCACCGGCCCCAGGGCAGCGGCTGTTTCGAGCAGCGGCGGCACCTCGCCCCGCCCGGGGCTTGATCCGGCAATGGCCATGAAATGAAGATCGACAGCCGGCTCGCCCCCCCGAATCCCGGAAGCGCCGAGGCCCGGCCCTACTCTCGCACCTTGCCCCGCGCCGATTTGACCTGGGAGCGGCGGCTCTTGCGTTCGAGGCGCCGCTCGCGGGCGGCCCGGGTCGGCTTGGTGGGTTTGCGGCTCCGGGGTTGCCGGGCCACGCTATCCACCAGTTCCTGCAAGCGGCGCAGGGCCTCCAGCCGGTTGGCCTCCTGGCTGCGGTACTCCTGGGACTTGATCACCACCACCCCATCCCTGCTGATGCGATGATCCCCCAGGGCCAGGAGGCGCTGCCGATGCCCCTCCTCCAGCGAGGCCGCATGGATGTCATAGCGCAGATGCACGGCCGACGACACCTTGTTTACATGCTGCCCCCCGGCCCCCTGGGCACGAATGGCCGTGATCTCGATTTCTTCCGGGGGAATCAGGGTCTTCACGGCCAGGGCATGCTCATCCAAAGCGCCGATTCTAGCGGCTCTCGCAACCTTTGCGAACGACCGGCCCGGCAGGCACGCCAAAGTTGCAGCTCGATTCAAGAGAACCCTTTCTCACGCACTACTCTGTGATAACCTTTCCGCCCCAAGACCCAATCCAGCTTTCCCGCGATGAACACGCCTGTTGCCACGCCCATGACTCCCCGTGCCCTGTTGAAATCGCTGCAGGAGCAGTTCCCTGTTTTTCGTGATTGCCAGCCGCTGGCCATCGGTATCGACAAGGCACTGCTGGCCCGGATACCCGGCTTGGAAAAGAAGGTGCTCAGGGTGACGCTGAGTCTGCACACTCATTCCATGCGCTATCTGAAGACCCTGGAAAAAGCCACGCACCGGTTTGACCTGGATGGCAATCAGGCTGACGAAGTCACGGATGAGCATCGGACCCATGCGGCCAACACCCTCCGCGAACGCCTGAAAAAGCAGGCAGATGAGCGCCGGGCTCGATTGAAGGCCGAAAAAGAAGCAGAAGCCGAGCGTCTGCGGGAAGCGGAAGCCGAGCGTCTGCGCGCCGAAAAACTGATTCAGCTGGCCGAAAAGTTCTCGCGCAAGTAAGGCGCCTGTTCTGCGGGCCAGACCATGCCCACGCCCCTCCCCAACTGCCGGGACTGCCTGCACTACTACATCACCCATGACGTGAGTCTTCCCTATGGTTGCCGGGCCATGGATTTCAAGAGCCGACGCATGCCGGCCCTGGATGTGCTGGAAGTCTCGGGAGAACCCTGTCACATCTTCCGCCCCAAACCCCGGCCCCGCCCCGGATAGCGCCGCCGCCATCCCGGGCCGGACGCCTGCCGCGTCATCTTCAGCGCGTCATCTTCAGCGCGTCATCTACAGCGCGTCATCTACAGCGCGTCATCTACAGCGCGTCATCTGCACCTGGAAATGCGCCGGCCCCGGGATGCGGCAGAACGGCAGGTCCTGCAAAATTTTCAGGAGGACATCGGATACAGCGTAGACAGGGCCACGGACAGGCCGTTGGGCTGGACCATGCGCACGTGTTCCCGGCGCAGTTCGCGGGGGTGCCGGAGGCCGCAGGAATGGGCGATCATCTCCATTTCCTTTTGCATGTTGCGGGCGTAGTGAGCCACCCGTTCGGCCTTGTCTTCCACCACCAGGCCCCGCTGCAGGCGCGGATTGTGGGTGGCGACCCCGGTAGGACAGGTGTTGGTGTGGCAGCGCAGGGCCTGGATGCAGCCCAGGGAGAACATGAAGCCCCGTGCGGTATTGACGAAATCGGCGCCGCAGGCCAGCGCCCAGGCGGCCTTGGCCGGGGTCACGAGTTTACCCGCCGCCACCACCCGCAGCCGCTCCCTGAGCCCGCTTTCCATCAGGACATCGACCACCCGGGGCAGACTTTCCATGATGGACAGGGACATGTGATCCGCCAGGGCCTGCGGCGCGGCACCCGAACCGCCCTCCCCGCCGTCGATGACGAGAAAGTCGGGGGCACAGGCCAGCCCCCGGCGCAGGATGCTCTCGGCCAGGTCGCGCATCAACTCCGAGCCACCGAGGGCGGTCTTGACGCCGACCGGCTTGCCGGTCACCTCCCGCACCCGTTCGATGGCATCGAGCAGTTGCTCTACATTGGCGATGTCCCGGTGCCGATTCGGCGAGAGGGAATCCTGGCCGACCGGGATGCCGCGGATCATGGCGATTTCCGGCGTCACCTTGCCGGCCGGCAGCACCCCGCCCTTGCCCGGCTTGGCCCCCTGGGAGAGCTTGATCTCGAAGGCCCGCACGTTTTCATGGGCCGCCATTGCCTTGAGCTTTTTCGGGTCGAGCTCGCCGGCGGCATCGCGCACCCCGTATTTGGCGGTGCCGATCTGGAAGATCACGTCAGCGCCACCTTCCAGGTGGTAGGGCGACAGCCCGCCCTCGCCCGTATCCATCCAGCAGCCCGCCATCGCCGCGCCGCGGGACAGGGCCTGGACCGCCGGCCGGGAAATGGCGCCATAGCTCATGGCGCTGATATTGATCATGGACCTGGCCACGAACGGCTGCTCGCACCAGCCTGCGCCAATCACCAGGGGCGGGGTCGGCAGCTTCTCTTCTTCGAGCACCGGGAAGGGGTCATTGACAAAGAGGATCGCCCCGTTTTCCTGATTGTTGTAGGTGGAGCCAAAGCCGATGATGCCCCCTTCGTCCTTGGCCAGGCGATACACCCAGCCCCGGGTGGCGCGGTTGAAGGGCATTTCTTCCCGGTCGTTCAGGAAGAAGTACTGGCGGAAGTATTCGCCCAGGCGCTCGAAGAAATAGCGCAGGTGGCCGATGATCGGAAAATTGCGCAGCACCGTGTGGCGCTTTTGCGTGATGTCGCGCAAGAACCAGAAAATGACTAAAACAAACAACACCAAGGCAAGAATCGCCCCGACACTGACGTGGAGCATATTTAGCAAACCGGACACGAGGCCCCTCCCAAAGGTAAAATCGCGGCCTAATCTAGCATACCGAGTCCTGCCATGCCCACCGATTTCCCCGTCCCCCTGGCCCCTGAAATCAGCGCCAATGTGCGCACCGCCCTGGCCGAAGACGTGGGCCCCGGCGACCTGACCGCGGCCCTGATTCCCGCCGGCAAGCCCGGCCGGGCCCGGGTCATCGCCCGCGAGGCCGCCATCCTGTGCGGCACGGCCTGGGTCGATGAATGCTTCCGCCAGCTCGACCCGGAGGTGCGGGTGATCTGGCATGCCGCCGACGGCAACCGGGTCAGCCCCGATCAACTGCTGTGCGAAATCGAAGGGGAAGCCCGGGTGCTGCTCACCGCCGAGCGCACGGCCCTCAATTTTCTGCAACTCCTCTCCGGGGTCGCCACCAGGACGCGCCACTATGCCGATCTGGTGAGTGGCACCCGGGCCCAGGTGGTGGATACCCGCAAGACCTTGCCGGGCCTGCGCCTGGCCCAGAAGTATGCCGTGCGGGTGGGCGGCGGCGGCAACCACCGGCTCGCCCTGTGGGATGCCATCCTGATCAAGGAAAACCACATCATGGCTGCGGGCAGCATCACGGCGGCCGTGGCGGCCGCCCGCAGGGTGGCGGAAAAGGCCGGGGGGCGCTGCCGCTTCATCCAGGTGGAAGTGGAAAACCTGGCGGAACTCGAAGAAGCCCTCGAGGCCGCCGTCCCCATGGTGCTGCTCGACAACTTCGAGCTGGAGATGCTGCGCCAGGCGGTCGCCCTGAATCAGGGCCGCGCCGTGCTGGAAGCTTCCGGCGGAGTGACCGAAGCCAGCCTAGGCGCCATCGCCGCAACCGGGGTGGATCGCATCTCGATCGGCACCCTCACCAAGGATGTGCGGGCCCTCGACCTTTCCATGCGCTTCGTGATGTGAGTCATGTCGGGCAAGAGAGGGCTGGACCGGCCGCGGCAAAGGCCCGCGCTGCAAACGCCACTCTGGCTCGCCGGCAATCGACCGAAGCCGGCGCCCAGGGTAAGTACAGCGGCGGCCCGGCGCCTCAGGAAAACCTCGGCTAGGCGCCAACCCCCGCAGGGACGGGGCGCGGACAAGATGCCGGGGCGCGACGTTAGACGGAGATGTGCGCCGCGAGATAAGCCTTGATCGCGGCTACGTCCGGGGCCATCACCTCCACCTTCTGGGGCAGATTCTCGATGCCTGCGAGGGCGGCGGGCCGCTTTGGCGTCTGCCCCAGGGCTTCATGCAGGGTCTCGGCGAATTTCACCGGCTGCGCGGTTTCCAGCACCAGCATCGGCACCCCGGCCGGCTGCGGATGCTCCCAGGCCACCTTGAGCGCATCGGCGCTGTGCGGGTCGATCATGACGCCATAGCGCTCATAGGCGGTCTTGATGGTGGCAAGACGCTCGGCATGGCAGCTTTTGCCCGAGACGAAGCCAAAGCGGCGCAGGCTTTCGAAGTAAGGCGTGCCGGAGAGGTCGAAGGCGCTGCCGCCCTCCACCTGCTGCCAGAGTTGCCGCACCACGGCGGCATCCCGGCCCACCAGGTCGAAGATGAAACGCTCGAAGTTGGAGGCCTTGGAAATATCCATGGAGGGGCTCGAGGTGACGCGGGTTTCCGCCGTGCTGCGCGGGCGATAGACGCCGGTGCGAAAGAACTCGTCGAGCACGTCGTTCTCGTTCGTGGCGAGCACCAGTTGGGCGATGGGGAGCCCCATCTGGCGGGCGATGTGGCCGGCGCAGATGTTGCCGAAGTTGCCGGAAGGGACGCTGAAGGCCACCTGCTCGTCGTTGCTCCGGGTCGCGGCGAAGTAGCCCTTGAAGTAATAGACGATCTGGGCCAGGATCCGGGCCCAGTTGATCGAATTGACGGCGCCGATCCTGTACTTCGCCTTGAACCCGGCGTCGTTGGAGACCGCCTTCACCACGTCCTGGGCGTCGTCGAACATGCCGGTGATGGCGATGTTGAAGATGTTGTCGTCCGTCAGGGAATACATCTGGGCGCGCTGGAAGGCGCTCATCTTGCCGTAGGGCGAGAGCATGAACACCTTGATCCGGGGCTTGCCGCGCATGGCGTATTCGGCGGCGGAGCCGGTGTCGCCGGAGGTCGCCCCGAGGATGTTGAGGGTCTCGCCGCGCTTTTCCAGCACATATTCAAACAGGTTGCCCAGTAGCTGCATGGCCATGTCCTTGAAGGCCAGGGTGGGGCCATTGGAGAGTTCGAGCAGGGCGAGCTCGCCGGGTTGCAGCCAGTGGAGGGGGGTGATCTCGGCCGGGTCGTCGCCGGGACGGGCAAAGCCGTAGGTCTGGGCAGTGTAGGTCTGGTCGAGCAGGGCCTTCAGGTCGGCGGCGGCAATGTCGTCCACGTATTTGGAAAGGATGGCAAAGGCCAGGTCCGCGTAGGAGAGCTCTCGCCAGGCATCGAGCTCGGCCCGGCTCACCCGGGGATAGGTTTCCGGCAGGTAGAGGCCGCCGTCCGGCGCCAGGCCGCCCAGGAGGATGTCGCAAAAGGGAAGCGCGGGAGAGCCGCCGCGGGTGGAGAGATAGCGCATGGCAAAGGACCAGAAAGCGGAAAAGGCGCGATTTTACCGCGCCCGCTCCGATCCGGGCAGGCTCTGC
>NZ_JBASOH010000027.1:0-25509 GCF_049658005.1 Azovibrio sp.
CCATCTTCGATGCAGGCCGCAACCGCGCCAACCTCCAGATCGCCGAAACCACGCGCGACACGGCCCTGGCCCAGTACGACAAGGCCGTGCAGACCGCGTTTCGCGAAGTGGCCGATGCCCTGGCCGAGCGCGCCACGCTGGCCGAGCGCCTGCTGGCCCAGCAATCGCTGCAGGCGGCCACGCTGAGGGCTTTGCAGCTCTCCGAAGCACGCTACCGGCTCGGCGCCGACAGCTACCTGCCGGTGCTGGACGCCCAGCGCTCGCTCTACAGCGCGCAGCAAACGCTGATCGGGCTGGCGCTGGCCGAGCAGGTCAACCGCATCACGCTGTACAAGGTGCTAGGAGGCAGCTGGAACGACGCCACTCCGGATGGCGAGGCCACAATGCCAGGCCGTTGAACCTGGAAACGGCGGCGGGATGCCCTCACCCACGAGGTGAACGCCATCGCAACCCTCGCGCCTCGATTTCATGCGGCCTGGCAGGATGCCGCTCAAGGCTGTTGCAGGCTGAATTCGACGGGCAATATCAACTCAAAAGATTGTCCCCTCAGACTTTCCGGCAAAGGAGAGCGGCGTGCCGCCTGTTCCAGCATCAGGACGGCTTGCTCATCCAGGAGGGAATGGCCGGACCCCTTCAGCACTTCTACCACGCACTCGCCACCGCCCCGGGGCCACTGTAGACGCACGCGCACCACACCTTCCCAGCCTCGTTCCCGGGCTAGCGCCGGGTAGCGGCGGAATTCCCTGGCCGCTTGCGCCAAGGCGATGCGATATTGCCGCAGGGCATTTTCATCCACCCCGGGTGCCGGGTCAGAGGCCGTCATTTCTGGCTTGAGCCGCCCCTTTTCCGCCTGCGCACCGCCCGGACTCGAAGCTTGCGGTGCGGCGTCAGGCGGCGCCGACTCCGGCAAAACAGCCGCAACAGCCGCAACAGCCGCCTGCGCTGTTATGTGCGCCTGTTTTTGTCGTGTGCGGGGCTTGAGTGGCGCAGTCGGTCGGGCAGGCATGCTCCGCGCCAATCCGGGAGAGGACAAGCCGAAGTCAGCCTCCGCCGGGGCCGGCTGAGATGGGCCGGGTCCAGTCTTTTCCTGTTTGCCGCGCAACAACACCTGCATCTGGCGGCTCCCTGCCCTGAATTCGGGCCGCGGTTCGGGATGCAGGGTGAGCAGCACGAAGAGGTGCGCCAGCAGGGAGATCCCCAGGGCCCATGACAAACCCGCACTGGGCGCCGGCATCGCCATGATCAGCCGCCTCTTTGCCTGGTGGCGGGTCCGTGCTCTGCCTGCCAAAGGCTCGAAGCCTCCATCAAATGGCAGGCGCATGGTATTGGATCCACTATCATGGCCCGATCAGTTCGCAAAAAAACTCCAGAGGATCGCTCTGGAGTTTTTTTGCGAACTCCGGCCGGACCGGAGTCATTCAAGGGCACATGAATCAGTTGCGTTGATTTCTGGCATCTTCGTCCATCTTCTTCGTGAAATATCGAACGAAGAAAACGGCCATCAGCACTATGAAAACAATGGTAAACACACTCAGAAGACCGATATCGGATCCGAAAAGCAATTGCCAAGCCATGAGTCACCTCCCAGTAACGTTAATCGACAACAAAAATCAATGCAGGGGTCGCAGTTGCAAGGAAGCATCCGCATCGAGTTGCCAATCTCCCTGCAAACGCCAGGTCAAGTCCTGGTCTTCTAAAAGTACATGCCAGCGCCCGTCAACTTCGGTCCCCAGGGCACCCCTGTAAAAACCCTGGCCTTCATGGGTCAGCACCACCGTCTGGTCCATGCCACCCCGGGTCGGATGGATGATGCGAAAATTCAACTGGGCCGGAAAATTCATTTCCTTTTGTGCGGTCAGAATCAAGCGCAGCTGGGGGCCGCTTTGCATCACCTCGGCCCGCAGACCCAGTTCTTCGGCCATGCGATCCCGATGAATGCGCTGATTCACTGCCAGGCCCTGCTTGTAGTAATCATCCTCGACCATGCCGTCAAACGAGGTCAGCGCCAGCCAGAGGGTGATGGCACCCGCCACGATCACGGCGCTGGGGCCGGCCATGAGAATCCATGGCCAAGGCTCTTTGTACCAGGGTTGGGACAGGGTTTTGACAGGCATCGGTTTAGCGCTCATGGCATCAGGAAAGTCGTTTTTTCATGCACTGCCACCTGGGCATCATCCTCGGCGACCACATTGAAGAAAATCTTGTGAGACCCCTTGGGAGCGGCCTCGGGGGGCACACGCACATTGACCGTCACCTCCCGGTTTTCGGCCGGACCGGTTTCGACGCGCCGTTCGGAAGCCAGTTCGATGCCCTCCAGGCCCGTCACGCTGATCAGGAAGGCACGCGGAGCTTCGCTGACGTTCATCACCTTCATGGTGTAGACGTTCTCGATTTTACCGCCCTCCACTTCCCGGGCCAGGGTGGCGCGATCGCGAATCACATCGGCGCGCAGCGGAATCCGGGTTGCGATCGACCAGGCGGCGGCCAGGACGATCAGGACCAGGATCACGGTGTAAAGAATGATGCGCGGCCGCACGATATGGCTGAGCAGGCCAGTGCGATCAAACTTCCTGGCCAGGGCATTCTCGGAGGTATAGCGGATCAGGCCCCGGGGCATGCCCAACTTGTCCATGACCGCATCGCAGCCATCGATGCAGGCCCCGCAACTAATGCATTCATATTGCAGACCATTGCGGATGTCGATGCCGGTGGGGCAGACCTGAACGCAGATGCCGCAATCCACGCAATCCCCCAGCCTGGAGACATCCGCATCCTTCTTGCGGGCCCCCCTGGGTTCGCCTCGCTCGGCGTCATAGGTGATCACCAGGGTATCCGGGTCGAACATGACCGACTGGAAGCGGGCGTAGGGACACATGTATTTGCACACCTGCTCGCGCATGAAACCCGCCATCATGTAGGTGAAGCCGGCATAGAACAGGATCCAGAAGATCTCCCAGCCACCAAAATTGAAGGTGACCAGGTTGTCGACCAGCTCGTGCATGGGTGTGAAATAACCTACCAGGGTAAAGCCGGTCCATAGGGAGAACAGCAGCCAGAGGGCATGCTTGGTGAGCTTGAGACGCAGCTTGCGCCCATTCAGGGGCGCCTTGTCGAGCTTGATCCGGGCCAGCCGATCTCCTTCGATCCTGTTCTCGATCCACATGAAAATTTCGGTGTACACCGTCTGGGGACAGGTGTAACCACAGAAAAGCCGTCCGGCCACGGCCGAGAACAAGAACAGGCCATAGGCGGAAATGATCAGGAGCACAGCCAGATAGAACACGTCCTGAGGCCAGAGCACCATTCCGAACAGGTAGAACTTGCGCTCCACCAGATGAAAGAGAACCGCCTGACGATCATTCCACTGCAGCCAGGGCAGCCCATAGAACAGGGCCTGCGTACCCCAGACAAACACCCAACGCCATGTCGCCCACCATCCCGTCACCGGCCGGACGTAGATCTTCTTGTGTTTTTCATAGAGGGAGACCACCTTCTCTCCCTCCGGCCCAGGACCCGGGGTGCTGTTCTCGCGGTTATCGTTCATTTTTCAAGTACCGTATCAGAATTGTACGAGGCGCCATTCTCGACCGCTTGCGTCCATCCATTTTTGATACAGATCAGTATTTACTGATGCTCAAGGAAATTAAAACGGGGCGGTTTTCCGCCCCGTTTCATTCACGGCAGAATTACTGGGGGTGACTCAAGCCATACACATAGGCGGCCAGCAGATGCACCTTGCCCTCGCCGAGGAAGTCCTTCCAGACCGGCATCTTGTTCTGACGCCCGTTGGTGATGGTTTCCGTGATGGTGGCCTCGGAACTGCCATACAGCCAGGTACCATCGGTCAGGTTGGGAGAGCCGATCGCCTGCATCCCCTTGGCATCCATGCCATGACAGCCGGTGCAGCCTACGGTCATGAAGGCTTCACGGCCCTTGGCGGCGCGCGCCGGATCGGCGGGCAGACCGGACAGGGATCGCACATAGTTCGCCAGATTCTTGATCGTATCGGCGCCGAGGTGTGCATGGGGAGGCATGACACCCATCCGGCCGTTGCTGATGGTTTCCTCGATCTTGGCAGGCTCGCCGCCGTACAACCAGTCCCCATCGGTCAGATTGGGAAAGCCCTTCGAACCACGGGCATCGGCCCCATGACACTGCAGGCAGTAAGTCAGAAACAGGCGTTTGCCGGTTTCCATGGCTTGCTTGTCGCCCGCCAGCGCCTTGACATCCATTCCCAGATACTTGTCGTACATGGGCTTCAAGGCGGCATTGGCCTTGTCGACCTCCGCCTTGTGCTGACCCGCGGAGGTCCAGCCCAGCCAGCCCTTGAAGGAGCCCAGGCCAGGATAGAGGGCCAGATAGCCCAGTGCAAAGAGCACGGTGATGTAGAACATCCAGCTCCACCACTTGGGCAGCGGGTTGTTGTACTCCTCCAGGGTCTCATCCCAGGCATGACCGGTGGTCTTGCCCACGGTGAAATTGGCGGAACCCTGGCTCCAGAGGAACACGGCGCAGCCGATGACGCTGACCAGCACGATGCCGGTAACGTAAAAGTTCCAAAATTCGCTGACGAAATCGCTCATCTCTTTATCCTTTGATCAGCGGTGCCGGGTGTCATGCCCAGGCACCGAATCATCATCATCCGCAAACGGCAGGTTGGCGGCCTCATCGAAGCCCTTCTTGCTGTTCCTGCTGTAGGCCCACCCCACGATCCCGAGGAAGCAGAGCAACCCCAGGACTGTGGTCAGGGAGCGGAAATCGTTGATATCCATGGCCTTCTTACTTGAAGTTGGACAAGGCGGTGCCAAGACCTTGCAGGTAGGCGACCAGAACATCTTCTTCGGTCTTGCCTTCCAGGGCCTGCCTGGCACCCGCGATCTCTGCGTCCGTGTATGGCACGCCGACCTTCCTCAGCGCCAGCATCTTGGCTTCGATATCCTTGCCGACCGTTTGAGCGGCGGCAGTCTTTTCCAGCCAGGAGAAGGCGGGCATGTTGGACTCGGGCACGACGTCGCGAGGATTGCGCAGGTGGATACGCTGCCATTCATCAGAGTAGCGGCCACCGACACGTTGCAGGTCGGGACCGGTACGCTTGGAGCCCCACTGGAAGGGATGGTCATAGACGAACTCACCCGCCACGGAATAGTGGCCATAGCGCTCGGTCTCGGCCCGGAAGGGACGAATCATCTGGGAGTGGCAGTTGTAGCAGCCCTCACGCAGATACACGTCACGCCCTGCCAGACGCACGGGGTCATAAGGCGTCACCCCTTCGACGGCCTGAGTCGTGGACTTCTGGAAGAAGAGCGGCACGATTTCCAGCAAACCGCCCACGCTCACCACCAGCAGCGTCAGAACGATGAGCAAGCCTACGTTCTTCTCGATCTTTTCTTGATTGAACATTATCGCTGTCCTCCTGGATTAGGCGTGTTGAGCGGCAGGAGCCAGAACTGGAGCGTCATTCACGGTCTTGCCGCTGGCAATGGTCTTGAACATGTTGTAAGCCATGATGAGCATACCCACCAGGAACAAGGCGCCACCGATGAAACGGACGGTCCAGAAGGGATAGGAGCCCTTGACGGCCTCCACGAAGCTGTAGGTCAGGGTACCGTCGGCATTGACGGCGCGCCACATCAGGCCCTGCATCACGCCGGCAATCCACATGGAGGCGATGTAGAGCACCACACCGATGGTGGCGACCCAGAAGTGCACCGTCATCAGGCGCACGCTGTACATCTCGGGCTTGCCGAACAGGCGGGGCAGCAGGTAGTAGATGGAACCGATGGAGACCATGGCCACCCAGCCCAGCGCACCGGAGTGCACGTGACCCACGGTCCAGTCGGTATAGTGCGACAGGGCGTTTACCGTCTTCACGGACATCATGGGGCCTTCGAAGGTCGACATGCCGTAGAAGGACAGGGAGGTGATCAGGAACTTCAGGATGGGATCGTCACGCAGCTTGTGCCAGGCACCGGACAGGGTCATGATCCCGTTGATCATGCCGCCCCAGGAGGGCGCCAGCAGGATCAGGGAGAAGATCATGCCGACAGACTGGGTCCAGTCAGGCAGGGCGGTGTAGTGCAGGTGGTGCGGACCCGCCCACATGTAGGTGAAGATCAGGGCCCAGAAGTGCACCACGGACAGCCGGTAGGAATACACCGGACGCCCGGCCTGCTTGGGAATGAAGTAGTACATCATGCCCAGGAAGCCGGCCGTCAGGAGGAAGCCCACGGCGTTGTGGCCGTACCACCACTGCACCATGGCATCCTGCACGCCGGCATAGGCAGAGTAGGACTTGGTCAGGGTCACGGGGATTTCCGCGCTGTTCACGATATGCAGCAGGGCGATGGCAATGATGAAAGCGCCATAGAACCAGTTCGCCACGTAGATGTGCTTCACGGTACGCTTGGCGATGGTCCCGAAGAACACGATGGCGTAGGAAACCCAGACCACGGCGATCAGGAGGTCGATGGGCCATTCCAGCTCGGCGTATTCCTTGCCCGTGCTGAAGCCGAGGGGCAGGGAGACGGCCGCCAGCAGGATGACCAGCTGCCAGCCCCAGAAGGTGAAGGCGGCCAGCTTGTCGCAGAAAATCCGCGCATGGCTGGTACGTTGAACGACATAGTAGGAAGTTGCGAACAGGGCACTGCCGCCGAAGGCGAAAATCACCGCATTGGTATGCAGCGGGCGCAGGCGGCCAAAGTGCAGCCAGGGGCCGAAATTGAGCTCCGGCCAGACCAGCTGAGCGGCAATGATGACACCGACCAGCATGCCAACGATGCCCCAGATGACGGTCATCACGGCAAATTGCCGCACGACCTTGTAGTTATATGTGGTTTGCGTTTCCGACATGGACCCACCTCTCGTTTAATGAAAAAGACTGTACACCACCCCCCCAAAAACCAAGGCGGCGCATGGAACGGGATGCTATTTTAGCCCAGGGCGGGGCTATTTGACATAGATCAATTCAGCCCCAAAAGCGCACCGAAGCCCGGATTGACGGGCCCTGCTGAACCCCTGCCCACCCGGCGGCAGTTTTGCCCCGGACACAAAAAAAGGGTGCGCCGTAACGCACCCCAACCCCAACAGAGAAACAATCAAACCTGTTGCAAAGCAAGTAGTGAACTTGCGGCAAAGTGCTGCGGATCATACCCGGCGGCGGCCCCCCGGGCTTGACCCAAATCAAACAGAAGGTTTTTTTTCCTTTTCCACGCCGGGTGCCGCGGCCGCTTCCCTGGGCCTGTCGTCATCCATGAGCACCTTGAAGCCCGGCCCTTCGAGATCATCAAACTGCCCCCCTCTGACGGACATCCAGAACACCACGGCAATGACAAACACCAGCACCACCGACAGCGGTATCAGCAGATACAGAATCTCCATTACACTTCCTTTCGCTGAATTCTCAAGGCATTCATGACCACCAGCAACGAACTGGCGGACATGCCGATCCCTGCCGCCCAGGGCGTCACATGACCCATGGCGGCCAGGGGCAAGGCGAGGAAATTGTAGGCAAAAGCCCAGAGCAGGTTCTGGCGGATGACCCGCAAGGCGAAACGGCTGCGCCGCACCCCACGGCGCAGACATTCGAGGTTCTCGGAGAGCAGCAGCAGGTCTGCCTGGGTACGGGCCAGCTGGGAGCCCGCCCCCATGGCGACGGAGACCTGGGCCTGGGCCAGCACCGGCGCATCATTGACGCCATCCCCCACCATCGCCACCACCGCTCCCGCTTGCTGCAGGGCCAGCACCGCATCGCGCTTGGCCTGGGGCGACATGGCCGCCCGCACGTCGGCGATGCCGAGCGACAAGCCCAGCCGTTGAACCACCGCGTCCGCATCGCCGGACATCAGGATCACCTGACAGCCGGCCGCCTGCAAATCCGCCACCAGTTCCCGCGCTTCTTGCCGCAATTCGTCACCGATCCTGAAGAAAGCCAGGATGCCTTCCTCATCGCCCAGGGCCACGATGGTATCGCCTGCGGCCTGCCAGCCTTCGGGCCAGGGCACCGCGCCGGCAGCTGCCAGGGCCGCCACATAATCGGGACGCCCGATCCGCAGGCGGCGCCCGCTGACGACGCCCTCCAGCCCCTGCCCCGCTTCGGTTCGCACCGCTTCGGCCATGGGCAGCCGCCCGCCAGCCTCGACACCACGGCGGATGGCCAGCGCCAGTGGATGTTCGGAAGCGCATTCAAGCGCCGCCGCCAGCCCCAGGGCCTCGGCCCGCTCCCCTCTGCACACGGCCACGTCCTGCAGGCACATTTCGCCCTTGGTCAGGGTGCCGGTCTTATCGAACACGAAGTGGGTGGCGCGCGCCAGGGTTTCCACGGCATGACCGCGGGTGACCAGCAGACCATCCCTGGCCAGGGCGCCCGCGGCTACCGTCAGCGCAATCGGCGTCGCCAGGGCCAGGGCACAAGGACAGGTCACCACCAGCACCGAAACCGTGATCCACAAGGCCCGGGAGGGATCGACCAGATACCAGCCCAGGGCCACCAGCGCGGCAAAGAGCAACAAGCAAGCCACGAACCAGTGCGCGATACGGTCTGCCAGTTCCACGATGCGCGGCTTTTCGGCGGCGGCCCGCTCCATCAGGCGGATGATGGCGGAAAGCCGGGTGGATTCCCCCACCTGCTCGACCAGGATGAACAGCGGGCTTTCCATATTGATGGAACCCCCGGTCACGCTATCGCCGGCCTGCTTGGCCACCGGCCGGCTCTCGCCGGTGAGCAGCGCCTCGTTGACATTGCCATGTCCTTCGAGCACCCGGCCGTCAGCCGGAATGGTGTCCCCCGGCCGCACCAGGGCCACATCTCCGGGCCGGAGGTCCGACACCACCACCTGCTCCGGCTCCCGGTTCGCGGGAAAGCCCTGCACCCGCTGGCAGAACGCCGGCTGCAACCTGGCCAGGGCCTCGGAAACACTGACCGCCTTTTGCCGGGCCGTCATTTCAAGATAGCGCCCGCCCAGCAGGAAAAACACGAACATCACCACGGAGTCGAAATACACCTCCCCCGTCCGGGTCAGGGTTGCCCAGACGCTGGCCACGAAGGCGGCCGCAATCCCCAAGGCCACCGGCACATCCATGCCGACCCGGCGCAACTTGAGATCCCGCCAGGCGCCCTTGAAGAAAGGGGCGGCGGAATACAGCATCACCGGCAGGGTCAGGGCCAGGCTGGCCCAGCGGATCAGGGTTTCGATATCCATGGACATGTCGCCCTCGCCGGCGAGATAGACCGGGATCGCATACATCATCACCTGCATCATGCCGAAACCGGCCACCCAGAGCCGCCACAGGGCCTCGCGGCGCTCCTTCCTTGCCAGTTCCTCGTGCTTGGCCGCATCGTATGGGTAGGCGCGATAACCGATCGCGCTGATCGCCGACAGGATGTCGGAGAGCTTGATCCGGCGGCTATCCCAGCGCACCCGGGCACGCCGGGTGGCGTAATTGACATCGACGCCGGTCACCCCCGGCAACTGGCCGATATGGCGCTCATTGAGCCAGACGCAGGCTGAGCAGGTGATCCCCTCCAGGATCAGTGAAGCTTCCCGCTCATGTTCACCGAGTTCCCGGACAAAGCTCTTCTGGAACTCCGCATGGTCGAACATCAGCAGCTGGTCCAGAATCGCCGGCATGGCCTCCCGGGGCGACTCGGGCATGGCATCGCGGCTGGTGTAATAATCTTCCAGTCCATTTTCCACGATGGCCTGGGCAACAGCCTGGCACCCGACGCAGCACATTTGCCGCGGCACCCCACGAATCCGGACAAAAAAGCCGGCACCGTCCGGCATGGGCAGACCGCAGTGATAGCAAACCTCCTGCTCCCGGCTCGCGTCATGGGCCACGGCCCCGCGGGTCCCGGCGCTCAGTTCTGCATTCAATTCTGGCATGGGCATCTCAAACCAAGCCTCGCGGCCCCCATTCAAGGAGGGGTGAGCATGAACGGCTGGCTGCCCCTCAGAATTCCCGCCCCGATCCGCCTGCTCCAGCACCCGCAGCAAAGCGGCCGTATCGTCCCGGCCCCAGCCCTGGCCCATCAGGGCGTTGAGTTGCTGGCCGACCTGGGCCGCCAGGGGCAGAGGCACCCCGAGGCGGAAGGCTTCGCGCAGCAGAATGCCGAAATCCTTGTGATGCAGGCGGGCCTCGATACCGGCCGCAAAATCACGCTGCACCATGCGCTCGCCCATCACCTCCAGCACCCGGCTGGCGGCGGAACCACCGGCCAGCGCCGCTTTCACCCGGGCCGGGTCAACCCCGGCGGCAACGGCCAGATGCAGGGCCTCGGCCACCGCTTCGATGGCGGCCACCATGATCATCTGGTTGCAGGCCTTGGCGACCTGGCCGGCGCCGCTTTCCCCCACATGCACGATGCCTTGCCCGAGACAGGCGAGCAGTGGCCTCACTCGCTCCAGGGTCTCGGTGCGGCCGCCGGCCATGATGGCGAGGCTGGCCGCCACGGCACCCTGGGCGCCGCCCGAGACCGGCGCATCGAGAAAATCCGCCCCCTTGTCGCGGTAAGCCGCCGCCAGTTCGCGGGCGGTGCCAGGGCTGATGGTGCTCATGTCCACATGGATGAAGCCCGGCGCGGCCCCGGCCAGCAGGCCCGCGCTGCCCTGCACCAGGCCGGCCACGTCGGCATCGGCAGTGACGCTACTGATCACCACCTCGCAGGCTGCCGCCAGGGCCGCCGGGCTTGCAAGCTCCCGCGCGGCGCAATCCGCCAGCGGCGCCAATGCTTCCGGGCGCCGGGCCCAGACATGCAGCTCATGCCCCGCGCCAGCCAGATGCCGCGCCATGGGCAGCCCCATGGCACCGAAACCGATGAATCCTACCTTCATGACTGCGCCTCCCCCGGGATGAATCGGGCGATGCCGTTTCGCCCCTGTTCCTTGATACGGTACATGGCCTGATCGGCCTGCTCCACCAGCTGCGTCCCCTCCGGGTCGTCGTCCGGGAATACCGTGTAGCCGATGCTGCAGGAAACCTCCACCTCATCTTCGCCCAGGTCGATCGGCTGGAGGGCGGCGGCCAGCAGCTTGGCGGCGATCTGTTCCACCTGCTCCGGTTCTTTGAGGTTCTGCAGCAGCACCATGAATTCGTCGCCAGCAATGCGGGCCAGGGTGTCATCTTCCCGCACACAGCGGGACATGCGCCGCGCTATGGCCTGCAGCACCCGATCGCCAGCCTGATGGCCGTAGCTGTCATTGATCTGCTTGAAACGGTCCAGGTCGATGAACAGCACAGCGAGGCGGGTACCCAGGCGCCGGGCCCGGGCCAGGCCGGCCTTGAGCCGGTCGTGGAACAGCAGGCGGTTGGGCAGGCCGGTCAGGTAATCATAGTTGGCCGCTTTCCACATCCGCTCTTCGCGGCGCTTGCGCTCGGTGATGTCCATGTAGACGCCCACATAGCGCTCCACGCCGCCGCCCGGGTTGCGGATGGCGGTGATGGCCAGCCACTGCGGCACCATCTCGCCCGTGCGGCGGCGGTTCCACACCTCGCCCTCCCAGTTGCCTTCCTGGCGCAGGCTCTGCCAGAGATCGCGGTGGAGCGCCGGATTCGG
Source organism: Azovibrio sp. (assembly GCF_049658005.1). Classification (NCBI taxonomy): domain Bacteria; kingdom Pseudomonadati; phylum Pseudomonadota; class Betaproteobacteria; order Rhodocyclales; family Rhodocyclaceae; genus Azovibrio; species Azovibrio sp. Next base: position 11,552 of record NZ_JBASOH010000027.1, read on the forward strand.
GTGCCCCGGGTTCATCACCTCGCCCACCGGGCGGCCGACGATGTCCGGCAACGCGTAGCCGGCCAGGCGGCAGAAGGCTGGGTTGGCCTGGACAATGCAGCCCTCGGCATCGGTGACGACGATGGGCTGGCTGGTGGAATTGACCACCGCCTCGGCCAGCTGGCCATTGAGTTGAGCCGCCTTGGCGCGGGTGATGTCGGCAAAGGTGATGACCACCCCATGCGCCTGTTCGTCGCCTGGCAGCAGCAGGGGCCGGGCATTGACGGTGAGCCAGACCCGGCTGCCATCGGGATGCAGCACCCCCATCACCACCCGATCCACGGGCTGGCCGGTGGCCCTGGCCAGCGTCGCCGGATGCTCCGCCCCGGACAGGCTGGTGCCGTCTTCCCGGATGGCCTGCCAGCAGCTATCCAGACTATCGAGCCCCAGCATCTGCGCGCGGCTCACCCCGAGAATCTGGCAGGCCGCATCGTTGCAAAAGGTGATGACGCCCCGGGCATCCTGAACCACCACCCCTTCGGCCATCGCGGCCACCAGGGAGCGGTAACGCGCCTCGCTTTCGGCCATGGCATCTTCCACCCGCTTGCGGGCCGTGATGTCCTGCACGGTGCCGAGCATGCGTACCGGCGTGCCCTGGGCATCGAACAGGGGATTGCCCCGCTCCTGGACGTAACGGATGCCACCATCGGGACGCTGGATGCGGTGGTCGACCTGATAGGGCCGCCGGTCGCGCAGGCTTTCATCGATGGCGGCCTGGACCCGGCCCCGGTCATCCGGGTGAATGCGCAGGGTGAAGGCTTCCAGCGTCGGGCTGCACTCGCCCGGCTCCAGGCCGAAGATGCGGAAGGTTTCGTCGGACCACCACAGCCCCCCCGAAGCAATATCCCACTCCCACCCTCCCATCTGGGCCAGCGCCTGCACTTCGGCCAGGCGCTGGCGCTCCTGCACCAGGGCCAGTTCGACCGCCTTGCGCTCACTGATGTCGGTTTGCATCCCCATGAAACGGCAGGGCAGCCCCGCTTCATCCCACTCCACCGCCTGGCCCCGGGACAGCACCCAGCGCCAGCCCCCTTCCTTGGTGCGCATGCGGAATTCCGCTTCGTAGAAAGGGGGGCGGCGTTCCCGGCAGGACTGAGCCAGCCGCATCGCCTCCGGCAGGTCATCGGGATGCATCAGCCTTGTCCAGGTCTCGCAGTCATCCTCGATGTCTTCGGGGCTGTAACCGAGCATGGCCTTCCAGCGTGGCGAATACCAGGCCGCCCGGGTCCGCAGGTTGATGTCCCAGACTCCATCCCGGGAGGCGGTCACGGCCCACTGCCAGCGCTGCTCCGCCTCGTGCAGGGCCGCGGCCATGCGGCGTGACTCGGTCACATCGAACACCACCCCGCGGATCAGGATGGGCTGGCCCGCCGGATCCACTTCACGGACGCCCCGGGCAAACAGGATTTTTTCGCTCCGGCCCTCTGCCGGCAACATCCGGTATTCCACCTCGAAGGGCTGCCCCTCCTGCCTGCAGCGCGCCACTGCCGCCTCAACCCGCTTCCGGTCATCGGCATGAATGCGCGTCATGAAAGCCGCGACGCTGGGCGGCGGCTCGTCCCTGGCAAAGCCGAAAACATCTTGAGCAGAGGGCGACCAGCGCAGACATGGCTGCACCAGGTCTTCTTCCCAACTGCCGAAGCCGGCCAGGTTCAGGGTTTCTTCCAGGCGCTCGCGCTCGTGCTGGCGCAGCCGCTCGACGCGTTCGCTTTGTTGCAGATAGCGACAGGAAACCCACCATATCAGCAGCACCAGCGCCGTTGCCGCAGCGGCCAGATAGCCGTATTGACGCGATTCCTTGCCTATCCCGGCTCGCACGCCGGCCATGGAAAGGGAAACGCCGGCCAGCAAGTCCTGCTCCGCCAGGGGCTGGTAGGCGATCATCCGTTCCCGGCCATCCAGCGTGCTGGGGCGCAAATGCGCCTGGTAGGGCGGCGAGATGAAGGGCCGCACCGATTCAGGCAGTCGCACCCCGAGATAGGCGTCGACCTGGGGATAACGGCTGACCACGGTGAGATCGGGTTTGATCAGGGTCAGCACATGGTCCTCCCCCAGATCGATATCGTGTCCGACCTGGGCCAGGGCACGGGCCGGAACGGAAAATACCAGCACCCCGGCAAAGCGGCCCTGGGCATCGTCGAGGCGGCGCGATACCTGCACGGTCCATTGCTGCGATACCCGCCCCAGCACGGGCGCGCCGATGTAGGGACGGTCCCGGTCCTCACCCAGATGCACCAGGAAATGCGGACGGTCGGAAAGATCAACGGGCCGGGCCGGCGTGCCCAGGCTGGAATACTGCAACTGGCCATCGCGCCCGATCACGGCAACCTGGATCACCAGACCGGCCAGCGGCCCCTGGCAGAGCAGGGCCGTCGTGCGCTTGAACAGCCCGGTATCGCCGCGCTGGAACAGGTCGCGCAGGACCAGCATGGCAACATCCAGTTCCTGCAGGGCGCTGCGCACCACTTCGCCATAGACACGGGCCATGTTCTCGGCCCGGATGCGCTGGGCCGTCTCGTACCGGGCGTGAATCTCCCCCGTTTCGTGCTGCACGGCCAGCCAGATGCTCAAGATCAGCACCGCCGCCAGCAGACCGGCCAGTTGCCGCAGACGCACGAACCAGGAAACGGCGGCCGGCATGTCTTAACGCCCCGAAAGCTGTTCGAGCAGCTCGAGCAGGGCGATGGAATCCTTTTCCGCCAGGCCCTGGCCGACCATGGCATTGAACAGCTGCGCCGTCGCCGCCGCACCGGGCAGCATCACCCCCAGTTCAAAGGCCGTTGCCATGACGATATTCATGTCCTTCTGGTGCATCCACGCCTTGAAACCCGGCTTGAAATTGCGTTCCAGCATGCGCTGACCATGATTTTCGAGGATTTTTGAATGGGCAAAGCCGCCCAGCAGGGCTTCCCGCACCCTGGCCGGGTCCACCCCGGACTGGCGCGCGAAGTTGAAGGCTTCGGCCACGGCCAGCACCCCCATCCCGGTCACCACCTGATTCGCCGCCTTGGCGACCTGGCCGGCGCCGGAAGCACCCACATGAACGATGTTCTTGCCCATTGCCGCGAAGGCGGGCAGCGCCCGGTCGAAGGCGGCCTGGCTGCCGCCGACCATGATCGACAAGGTAGCGGCGATGGCCCCGGCCTCGCCGCCGGAAACCGGGGCGTCGAGGAAATCGATCCCGGCTGCCGCCAGATCCCCGCCGATGGCCCGGGCTGCCACCGGGGCGATGGTGCTCATGTCCGCCGCCACCAGCCCGGAGCGGGGGCGGCAGGCCAGCCCCTGCTCGCCGAGCATCACCTGGTGCACATCCGGGGCATCGGCCACCATGGAAATCACCAGTTCCGCCCAGCTCCCCAGATCCGCCGGATTTTCCCCTGGCGCGGCCCCCGCCGCCAGGAGCGGCGCCATCGACTCGGGACGACGGGCCCATACCTTGAGCTCATGCCCTGCCTCGAGCAGATTGAGGGCCATGGGTCTGCCCATGATCCCCAGTCCGATAAAACCGATTTTCATGCTTTTGCGCCCGCCTCAAGACAAAAAGTTCTCAGTGCAGCCATCCGTGCCCCGAGCTTGCCACCCGCGGCCTCTCACCAGGCCGGCGTTTGCACCGCGGCGGGAGGCGGCGGTGCCGGCATCCAGGACCCTGCTGCCCCCCACAGCGCCAACCCCGCCAGGGCCAGGGCCAGGATCAACGCCAGCGGGCCGCCGCCCTGGGCCGACTCCCCCTGCTCCCCCAGCTCCCTCTTATCCGCCTCCTTCCAGCCGGTAATCATGGGTTTCACCAGATTGTCCTTTTTCACATGGGCGTAAAACAGGATGGCGCCCACATGCAGGACGACCAAGGCCAGGATCACCTTGCTCAGCAACTGGTGCATCCCCGTCAGGCGGCTGGAGAGTTCGCTGCCCGCCAGCTCATAGAGGGGGCCGCGAAAGGCGATGTCGTCATTGGCAAAGAGGCCCAGCACCGCCTGTAAGCCGACGAGGCCGAGCAGGGCGAAGACCGACAGGGCGCCGAGCGGGTTGTGGCCCAGTCCCCGCCATTCCCCGTGGAGATAGGCGCGAATGCGCCCCGGCGAAGGAAAGAACTGGGCAAAGCGGGCGTAGGTGGGGCCGACGAAGCCCCAGACCAGGCGAAAGGCGATCAGCCCCAGCGCGAACAGACCGATTTTGCCGTGCCACTCGATGGCATTGCCGCCCACCTCGCCGGTCACGAACAAAGCCAGCACCGCCGCTGCCAGCAGCCAGTGGAAAAGCCGGGTGGGCAAGTCCCAAAGCCTGATTTTCTGCATCTCGTTCTCCTGAAGAAAAAGCCCTTTTCCCGGGCCGCGCGGCAAGGATAGCCGAATGCCCGCCGCCTGGGCAGCCCGGGCAGGAGGCGGCCATGCAGGGCGGCAGGGCCTGGGGATGGACACTGTGGCCACGGCCTGGGCCGTGTCGTGAAGCCATCGATGCACGCCACCGCAGGACCGCACCCCGGAGCGGCGGCCCTGTCCTCAGACGCAGGCGCCGTCCTCGGTCACGTTGGGGTCCTTGGCCTTGGGCGGTTTGACGAACTGCTCGCGGGACACGCCCAGCCACATCACCAAGGGCGAAGCCACCAGTACCGAGGAATAGATGCCGAAGCAGATGCCGATGGTCAGCGCCAGGGAGAAGAAGTACAGGGTTTCCCCGCCAAACAGCAACATCGACAGCACCATGATCTGGGTGGAGCCGTGCGTGATCACGGTGCGGGAGATGGTGCTGGTGATGGCGTGGTCCAGGATCTGGGGCGTACTCAGGCTGCGCGCCTTCCTGAAGGTTTCCCGCACCCGGTCGAACACCACCACCGACTCGTTCACCGAGTACCCCAGCACGGCCAGCACCGCCGCCAACACCGAGAGAGAAAATTCCCACTGGAAGAAGGCGAAGAAGCCCAGGATGATGATCACGTCATGCAGGTTGGCGATGATGGCGGAAACGGAAAAGCGCCATTCGAAGCGCAGGGCTAGATACACCATGATGCCGACGATCACCAGCAGCAGCGCCAGTGCGCCGTTTTCAGCCAGCTCCTTACCCACCTGAGGACCGACGAATTCCACCCGGCGCAGGTGGGCACCGGGGGCCTCGGTCTCCAGCGCCGCCAGGACCTGCTCGCCCTGACGCACCATACCCTGCTCACCGGCGGCCTCATCAGCACTGATCGATTTGAGCGGCAGGCGGATCAGGACATCGCGGGACGACCCGAAGTTCTGCACGGCAAAATCGGAATACCCGGCCAAGGATAGCGCGCCGCGCACTTTTTCCAGATCGGCGGCCTCCTCGTAATTCACTTCCACCAGGGTGCCGCCGGTAAATTCCACCGACAGGTGCAGCCCCCGGGTCGCGAGGAAGAACACGGCCAGCGCAAAGGTGATCACCGAGATGATGTTGAACACCAGCGCATGGCGCATGAAGGGAATGTCTTTTTTGATGCGGAACAGTTCCATGCTGCTTCCCCTTACTTGGCCGTATCGGCGTCAGGTTTCCAGACCTGGCCAATGGCGACCTTGGTCAGTTTCTTCTGGCGGCCATAAATCAGGTTCACCAGGGCGCGGGATACCACCACCGCCGAGAAGATGGAGGTGAGAATGCCCAGACAATGCACCACGGCAAAGCCGCGCACCGGGCCGGAGCCGAAGATCAGCAGCGCCAGGCCGGCGATCAAGGTGGTGATGTTGGAGTCGAGGATGGTGCCGAAGGCCCGCTCATAGCCGGTGGTGATGGCCGTCTGGGGCGGCAGGCCATTGCGCAGTTCTTCCCGCACCCGTTCATTGATCAGGACGTTGGCGTCGATGGCCATACCCAGGGCGAGGGCGATGGCGGCGATGCCGGGCAGGGTCAGGGTGGCCTGAAGCATGGAGAGCAGGGCCACCAGGAACAGCAGGTTGGCGGCCAGGGCCACCACCGAGATGACACCAAACACCTGATAGTAAATGATCATGAACACGGCGATGGCAACGAAGCCCCAGAGGGTGGAGTCAAAACCCTTCTTGATGTTTTCGGCGCCCAGGGAGGGGCCGATGGTGCGCTCTTCGATGATGTTCATGGGCGCGGCCAGCGAACCGGCGCGCAGCAGGAGGGCGGTGTCATTGGCTTCCTGGGTCGTCATGCGCCCGGAAATCTGCACCCGGCCACCGCCGATTTCACTGCGGATCACGGGGGCCGTCACGACTTCGCCCCGGCCCTTCTCGATCAGCAGGATGGCCATACGTTTGCCCACGCTCTCCCGAGTCACATCGCGGAAAATGCGGGCCCCGGAAGAATCCAGGGTGAGATGCACGGCAGGTTCGTTGGTCTGGCTGTCGAAACCGGCCTGGGCATCGGTAAGCCGCTCGCCGGTCAGCACCACCTGCTTCTTCACCAGCAGCGGCGCCCCGCCCCGCTCGGTGTAGAGCTCGGTGCCAAACGGCACCTGGCCGGCGAGGGCGCGCTCCAGGGCGCCAGGGGTGTCATCCACCATGCGGATTTCCAGGGTGGCGGTGCGGCCCAGGATGTCCTTGGCCTTGGCGGTATCCTGCACCCCCGGCAGTTGCACCACGATCCGGTCGGCGCCCTGCTGGGCAATCACCGGCTCGGCCACCCCCAGTTCGTTGATGCGGTTGTGCAGGGTGTTGATGTTCTGCTTGATGGCGTATTCGCGCAGCTTGACCAGCGCCTCGGGCTTCAGGGTGGCGACCAGGCGCAGACTGCCGGCGTCGTCCTGTTCAACCAGGCTCAGGTCGGCCATGTCGGCGGCAATGGCCGCACGGGCCTTGTCACGCGTTCCGGCATCGCGGAAATTGATGACGATGCGATCGCCTTCACGGTCGATGCCGGCATGGCGCACATTCTTGTCCCGCAGCAGGGTGCGCAGATCGGCACTGATGGAATCGAGACGCTTCGCCTGGGCACCGGGCATGTCCACCTGGAGGAGGAAGTGCACCCCGCCGCGCAGGTCCAGGCCCAGGTACATGGGCAGGGCGCCGATGTGGGTGAGCCACTTGGGCGAGGCGGTGAGCAGGTTCAGGGCAATGACGTAGTCGGCATTGGCCGGGTCGGGATTGAGGGCTTTTTCCAGGGCATCCTTGGCCTTCAACTGGGCATCGCCATCCTTGAGACGGATCTTGATCCCGTTGGGCTCCACGAAAATGCCATCCGCCGCCACCTGGGCCTGCTGCAGGATGTCTTCTATGCGCGGCAAGATGCCGGCATCGACCTTGAGGGTGGCCCGGTTCGAGGAAACCTGCACCGCCGGCGCCTCGCCAAAGAAGTTGGGCAAGGCATAGATGAAACCGATCAGCAGGGCCACGGCCACCGTGATGTATTTCCAGAGGGGATAGCGATTCATGGGAAACCTTGAGGCTAGATCCAGAAACAGGACAAGGATGGGGCCAGCGGCCCCCTCCCGGAGGGGTTTGCCGGAATTAGACGGCGGACTTGAGGGTGCCCTTGGGCAGCACGATCTGCACCGCCGGACGCTGCACCACGATCTCGACGCCTTCTGCCACTTCCAGGGCAATATAGTGGTCGCCCACCTTGACGATGCGGCCGGTGATACCGCCCTGGGTCACGACTTCGTCACCCTTTTGCAGGGCATCGGTCATGGCCTTGTGTTCCTTGGCGCGCTTCATCTGGGGACGGATCATCAAAAACCAGATGACCACGAACATCAGGATCAAGGGCAGAAACTGCATGAGACCACCGGCAGGACCAGCGGCGGCAACGGCTTCCTGAGCATGGGCAAGGCTAATCATGGACGGGTACTCCCAATTGAAAATCACGAAGGCGGCGATTCTAACATCCCTTTAGCGGACGCCCCGCTGACGGTCGTCCCGGAATTTTCTGACAAAAGCATCGAATTGCCCCTGTTCAATCGAACTGCGCATTTCCGCCATCAGGTTCTGGTAATAACGCAGGTTGTGCAGGGTGTTGAGCATCGCACCGAGGATTTCACCGGCCCGGAACAGGTGATGCAGGTAGGCCCGGCTGAAGTTCCTGCAGGTGTAGCAGTCGCAGCTGGCATCGAGCGGCCCCTTGTCCTGGCGGTAGCCGGCGTTCTTGATCTTCACATCGCCGTAGCGGGTGAACAGATGGCCGTTCCTGGCGTTGCGGGTGGGCATGACGCAGTCGAACATGTCGATGCCCTGACCCACGGCAAACACCAGGTCCTCGGGCGTGCCGACGCCCATCAGGTAGCGGGGCTTGTCGGCGGGCAGCTGCGGCGCCGTATGCGCCAGGATGCGCGCCATCTCCGCCTTGGGTTCCCCCACCGAAAGCCCGCCGATCGCCATGCCGTCGAAGCCGATGTCGCACAGGCCCGCCACCGATTCATCGCGCAGCGGCTCGTACATGCCACCCTGGACGATGCCGAACAGGGCATTGGTATTGCCCAGCTTGCGGTGCTGATCCCTGGAGCGCCGCGCCCAGCGCAGCGACAGGCGCATCGACTGGGCCGCCTCGTCCAGGCTCGCCGGGTAAGGCGTGCACTCATCGAAGATCATGACGATGTCGGAATCGAGCCCATGCTGGATGTCCATCGAACCTTCCGGCGTCAAAAACAGCTTGGCCCCGTCGATGGGAGAGGAAAACTTCACCCCCTCCTCGCCGATCTTGCGCATGGCGCCCAGGGAAAACACCTGGAACCCGCCGGAATCCGTAAGGATGGGCTTTTGCCAGTTCATGAAATCATGCAGGCCACCAAACTGCCTGATCACCTCCAGCCCGGGCCTGAGCCAGAGGTGGAAGGTGTTGCCCAGGCAGATCTGGGCGCCGATGTCGTGCAGGGACTGGGGCGTCATGGCCTTGACCGTGCCATAGGTGCCGACCGGCATGAACACGGGAGTCTGCAGCACGCCGTGGGCCAGGTGGAGGGTGCCACGCCGGGCGGCGCCGTCGGTTTTCAGGAGTTCAAATTGCATCTCGTTTTTCCAGAAGCATGGCGTCGCCATAGCTGAAGAAGCGGTATTTTTCTGCCACCGCATGGGCGTAAGCCGTGCGGATATCGTCCAGGCCCGCAAAGGCGGAAACCAGCATCAGCAGGGTCGATCTGGGCAGATGAAAGTTGGTGATGAGCCGATCCACGACCTGGAAGCGATAGCCGGGCGTGATGAAGATGTCGGTTTCCCCCTCGCCCGCCTGCACCTGGCCGCAGGGCAGGGCCGAGGCTTCCAGGGTCCGCATCGAGGTCGTGCCCACGGCAATCACCCGCCCGCCCCGCGCCCGGGCGGCGGCAATGGCGGCCGCCGTGGCCTCGGGCACCCGATAGCGTTCCGAGTGCATCTTGTGGTCGGCGATCCGCTCCACCCGCACCGGCTGATAAGTGCCCGCCCCGACATGCAGGGTCACCTGGGCGGTGTGCACCCCCTGGCTCGCCAGGAGGGCCAGCATCGCCTCGTCGAAATGAAGGCCGGCGGTAGGTGCCGCCACGGCGCCGGGATGCCGGGCATAGACGGTCTGGTAACGGCTTTCGTCCACCGCTTGCGGGCGATGCGTGATGTAGGGGGGCAGAGGCAGGCTGCCGTAAGCCTCGGCCTTTTCCCAGAAATCTCCCTCGCCTTCGAGTTCCAGGGTGAAGAAACCGGCATCGCGCCCCACCACCGTCACCCAGAAGGCATCGGCCAGGCACATCCGCCCGCCCAGCCTGGGCGGCTTGCTGGCGCGGATCTGGGTCAGGGCGCGGCGGGCATCGAGGATGCGTTCGAGCATCACTTCCACCCGGCCGCCGCTCTCCTTTTGGCCAAACAGACGCGCCTTGATCACCTTGGTGTCGCTGAACACCAGCAGGTCGCCGGGCGCCAGCAGATCGGGCAGATCAAGAAAATAGAGGTCCGCAAGCCGCGTCCCGTGCACATGCAGCAGCCGGCTGCCACTGCGCTCCGGGGCCGGATGCTGGGCGATCAGCGCCGGCGGCAGGGGAAAATCGAAGTCGTCTAAGCTCAGCAAGGTATCTTGTGGCCTCGGGTTGATTCAGGGATAATCCGCCCTCTTCATCTCGTGCCGAGATGGCGGAATCGGTAGACGCAGCGGATTCAAAATCCGCCGCCGCAAGGTGTGAGGGTTCGAGTCCCTCTCTCGGCACCATCCGTAAAACCGGCCTCCCTCTGCGTCTCTGGCTCTGGCTCTGGCTCTGGCTCTATCCCTGTGGTTCTGTGGTTCTGTGGCTCTGTGGCAAAACCGGCCTCCATCAGCCCCCGATCCATCAGCCCCGAAAGCCCCCCTCCAAAACAAAAGGGCGCCATTCTAGCAGCCTGCCGGGCTTTCCCTGAGCAAAATGACGCTTCGTCCCTGGAATTCCGCCAGAGCCATGCAACCGACCCTACCTCTCGACCCCCGCAGCGCACGGCTCCTGCCCTGGCTGGTGGCGATCGCCTTCTTCATGCAGACGCTCGACAGCACCATCCTCAATACGGCGCTGCCGGCCATGGCCCTCGACCTGGCCGAGGACCCGCTGCGCATGCAGGGCGTGGTGATCGCCTACATGCTCACCGTCGCCCTGCTGATTCCAGCCTCGGGCTGGATCGCCGACCGCTTCGGCAGCCGGCAGATCTTCGTTGCCGCCATTTTGCTGTTTTCCCTGGGCTCGCTGCTTTGTGCCCTGTCGCCGCGGCTCGATCTCCTGATCGCCGCCCGCGTCGTGCAGGGGCTGGGCGGCGCGCTGATGCTGCCGGTGGGGCGCCTCGTGGTGCTGCGCGCCTATCCGCGCAGCGAGTTCGTGCGCATCATGGCCTTCATCGCCTTGCCGGGCCTGGTCGGGCCGCTGCTCGGGCCCACCCTGGGCGGCTGGCTGGTGGAGTACGCCTCCTGGCACTGGATCTTCCTGATCAACCTGCCGGTGGGCGTGCTCGGCTGCCTGGCCGCCTTACGCTTCATGCCCGATTTCAAGGCGGCGCTACGGCCGCGCTTCGATACCCCGGGCTTTCTTTTGTTCGGCGCCGCCATGGTGCTGATCACCATCGCCCTGGAGGGCCTGGGCGAGCTGCACATGCCGCATGCCCGGGTGATGCTGCTCCTGTTTTGCGCCACCGCCTGCATGGCCGCCTACTGGCTGCGCGCCGGGCGCGTCGAGGCGCCGCTCTTCAGCCCGCGGCTGTTCCGGACCCGCAGCTTCGCCGTCGGCATCCTCGGCAACCTGTTTGCCCGCCTGGGCGGCGGCGCCCTGCCCTTTCTCGTGCCCTTGCTGCTGCAGGTGGCGCTCGGCTATTCCCCGGCCGAGGCCGGCATCAGCATGATCCCGCTCGCGCTCGGCGCCATGGCGGTCAAGTCCCTGGCCAAGCCGATCATCGACCGCTTCGGCTATCGCCGCCTCTTGCTCGGCAACACGCTCTTGCTCGGCGGCCTGATCGCCAGCCTGGCAGGCATCGGCGCGCACACTCCGGGCTGGCTGCTGGCGCTGCATCTGGGCCTGGTCGGCACGGTCAATTCCCTGCAATTCACCGCCATGAACACCATCACCCTGATCGACCTCAGCGACACCGAGGCCAGTAGCGGCAACGGCCTGCTCTCGGTAGTAGTGCAACTTTCGATGAGCCTGGGCGTTGCCATCGCTGCCGCGCTGCTCGGTGGCTTCACGATGGAGGCCGATGTGCTGCAGGCCTTTCGCTTGACCTTCCTCTGTGTCGGCGCCATCACCATGCTCGCGGCGGCGCTGTTTGCCCAGCTCGATCCCGGCCCCCCCGGCCCCGAGCCGCGCCGCCCGGTGGAGGCGGGTGGATGAGGCGGGCGCCACACCGCCCTCTGAATGCCTCGGCCATCCGGCGGGGGCGTTGCGATTTCATCGCAAACAGCCCCCTGCGCTGCCCGCCGCGCTAAACTCACCCGGTACTCCCGGCACGGTACTGCCGGTACTCAAACGATGCGGGCATCGATCCACGAATTCAAGGAACTCACCCAAGACCATGAAAAATTCATCCTCCGGATTCAAGGCGGTGCTTGTCTGGCTCGGTTTTGCTCCGCCAGACGGTGGCGACCATACCCACGGCCGACCTCATGACCATGGCGGCGCCCATGGCCACACTCACGGCGTCGTGGACCCGACCCTCGCTACGACGGAGCGCGGTATCTGGGCGATCAAGTGGTCGTTCGTGATTCTGGCCATCACGGCTTTGCTCCAGGTTGCAGTCGTGCTGCTGTCGGGCAGCGTGGCGCTGCTCGCAGATACGATCCACAACATTGGTGACGCCGTTACCGCGATCCCGCTGTGGATCGCGTTCCGCCTGGTCCGGCGCGGCGCGAGTCCGCGCTTCACTTATGGCCTGGGGCGCGTCGAGGATCTGGCCGGTGTCGTGATTGTGCTCATCATCCTGTTCAGCGCGATCGTCGCGGGTCATGAGGCGATCGATCGCTTGCTGCATCCGCAGCCGATCCAGCAACTACTGTGGGTCGCGGTGGCCGGTCTGACCGGCTTCCTGGGTAACGAAGCGGTGGCGATCTTCCGCATCCGTGTCGGCCGGCAGATCAACAGTGTGGCACTCATGGCCGACGGCTATCATGCGCGCACCGATGGGCTGACCAGCCTGGCGGTCGTGGCCGGCGCGCTTGGCGTCTGGCTCGGCTTCCCCCTGGCCGACCCGATCATCGGGCTGCTGATCACCCTTGCCATCTTTGGCATCGTCTGGCAAGCGGCGAAGGCGGTGCTGACGCGCATGCTAGATGGGGTCGAGCCATCGCTGCCCGATGCAATCCGGCATGTCGCCGGGCATGTCCCCGGGGTTCGCACCGTGCTCGATGTGCGCGCCCGCTGGCTGGGACACCGGCTTGTCGCGGAACTCGACATCGCGGTGGACGGCGACATTACCGTAGCCCAGGCCGACGCGGTGGCGGCTGCCTTCGAGCAGGAACTGAAGGACCATTTGCCGGCCTTGCAGGCGGCCCATATCCGCATCAGACCATTCGAGGCGCAAGGCATGGCGGACCAGCACGGCCGCACGGGCCAGGAGACTCGCCACGGCGGCGTGGAGGCCTGATTCGATACGGCCTGGCAAGGGACATCAAGCGCTCAAGCGCCCTGTCCCGCTACAGGGGTTTTCCTTCTTGCCCACTGGGCCAGTTGTTCGGCCGCGCTGCGGTAGCCGATGTCGATGATTTCTTCGGCGCGGTCGAATTCCATGAAGCGCACCGCGCCCAAGGGCGGCTGAATCAGGATCTCGGGCCGGTCTTGTTGCAAGGCGGCTTCGGTGATGCGCGCCTGCATGATGTAAAGCGAGGCCAGCAGCACCTCGAAAATGCCGGGCAGCGGCTCCAGGGGCGCCTTGTTCAGCCAGGACTCGAATTGCGCCAGCACCGGACTGTTGCTGGCCTGCAGGCTCGCCAGCAGGCGCGCCATGATGGGTCCATGGCCGTTGGCGTGGGCAACGGGGCGGGACACCCGGCCTGCCACGATGTCGTGGTTGAGGTCGACGGCGATGACCAGATCGGCCCCCATGGCGCGCGCCACGCTCACCGGCACCGGATTGACCAGCCCGCCATCGACCAGGATGCGGCCGTTGCTGCGCACCGGGGTCACGATGCCGGGCACCGCGATGCTGGCACGCACCGCTTCGGTCAGATCGCCGGCCGTTGCCACCACCGCTTCGCCCGTCATGAGGTCGGTGGCCACGGCGGCAAAGGGCAGCAACAGATCCTCGATATGGGCGCTGGGCACATGGGCGCGCACGAATTCCGCAACCCGCTGGCCGTCGATCAGCCCCGAGCGGGGAAACACCGGGTCGAGCAGGGCAAGAATGCCGGGCCAGTCGAGATTGCACAGTCTGGCGGTCAAGCCATCGAGTTTGCCCGAGGCAAAGACGGCACCGATGACTGCCCCCATGCTGGTGCCGGCCACCCGGTCGACCGTGATGCCGGCCTCTTTCAGGGCACGCAGCACGCCGATGTGCGCCAGACCGCGCGCCGAACCGCTGCCCAGCGCCAGGCCGATCCGGGGC
>NZ_JBASOH010000028.1:0-22665 GCF_049658005.1 Azovibrio sp.
CCCGGCTGCCGCACCGCACCCGCACCCGCCATGCCAGGGCCGCCAGCAGGGTGAAGGCGAGCGCCAGCGCCAGTGCGATGAGCGGGTCTACGCCCAGGGCCTGCGGTCCGTTCATTCCTTGCCCCCACTGCGCCAGATCGACAGCAGCAGCCAGAGACTGCCGAAGGCGGCACTGGTAAAGCCGAGCAGGCCAAAAAAGGGCAGCCCCAGCAAGGTGGGGCCGCCGGGCACGGTCATGACGATGGACGAGCCGATGATGAGCGCCGCAATGACGATGCCGAGCACCAGCCGGTTGGCGGCGCTGTCGATCTGATTGCCGACGCGCTGCAAGTGCGCCACTTCGATGTGGATTTCCAGCCGCCCGCGCCGCGCCGCGCGCAGCAGCCGGGAGACATCCTGGGGCAGACCGGCCGCCAGCGACAGCGCCTCGCCGACCCCGCGCCAGCCACGCTGGAGAAGGGCCTTGGGAGAATGACGCGCACGCAGCGCCTGTTCCAGCAAAGGCATGGCTTCGCTGGCCATGTCGAAGTCGGGGTCGAGCTCGCGGCCCATGCCTTCGAGCGAGATGAAGGCCTTGATCAAGAGACTCAGATCGGGCGGCAAGGCCAGCTGGTGCTGCCGCAAGATGGCCACCAGATCGGCGAGCATGGCGCCAAGCCGGAGCTGCTTGAGCGCGACGCCATGGTACTGCTCCACGAAGGTCTGGATTTCCAGCACCAGGCTGTCTTCATCCCGGGCGCTGTCGCCGGTCCAGTCGAGCATCACGTCGGCGACGCGGCGCGGTTCCTGCTTGACCAAGCCCAGCAGCAGGCGCATCAACTGGTCGCGCCGCTCCTCGGTGAGCCGCCCGACCATGCCGAAGTCGATGAAGGCAATGCGGTTGCCGGGCAGGTAGAACACATTGCCGGGGTGCGGGTCGGCATGAAAAAAACCGTCCTCGACGATCATCTTCAGGACCGCATGCGCGCCGCGCCGAGCCAGGACCTTGCGGTCGAGCCCGGCCTGATCGACTTCCGCCAGCTTGCGCCCGGAAATGCCATCGATGAATTCCTGCACGCACACCCGCTCGCCGGTCCACTGCCAATAGACGCGGGGAATGACGATGATCGGGAGCGCCGGATGCGGTTCCGGCCTGACTTCGGCGGTCACGTCGCCGGCGGGCTCGTCCTGGTCGGTATAGCCGGAAAAATTCTCGGCAATGCGCTCGGCATTGCGGCATTCACCGGCGAAATCGAGTTCGCGGCGCAGCGACTGGGTGAACTGACGCACCACTTCCTGCGGGTGGAAACTGCGCAGATCCGGATTTTCTTTTTCGATGAGCTCCGCCAGCCTGGCGAGCCAGCGCAAGTCGGCCTCGATGACCGGCCGGATGCCGGGCCGGCGGACCTTGACCACCACCGCACTGCCGTCTTCGAGACGGGCGCGGTATACCTGGGCGATGGAGGCCGCGGCCAGCGGCTCGAAATCGAAGGCGGTGAACACCGCCTCGGGCGGCGCGCCCAGGTCTTCACACAGCTGCTGATGGACGTCGGCCCAGGGCGCGGCGGGCGTGCTGTCCTGCAGCTTGCCGAATTCGGTGATCCATTCCGGTTCGAACAGATCGATGCGGGTGGCCAGCATCTGGCCGAGCTTGACGAAAGTCGGCCCCAATTCTTCCATCGCCCGGCGCACCCGCGCCGGCGGTTCAAGCTGCGCCAGTTCCTGCGCTTCGTTCCAGTGCAGCGCCCGCCCGGTCCGCTCCAGCAGGTTCGCCAGCCCCATCCGGCGCACCATGTCGCCGAAGCCGTAGCGGATCAGGATCGAGGCGATGTCGTGCAGGCGGCCGAGGTCACGCACGGCCGTCACGGCCTGCCACAGCATCAGTCGCCCTTGTCTTTGGTATGGCCAGGCCTGATGCGAGCGGCCACGCCAGTGAGCACGCCAGCTGCGATTTGACGCAGCAGGTCGGAAGTGGCCTGCGCCAGGTGCAGTCCGGTCGCGACCTGGGTGCGGCCTGCGGCTTCGAGCTGTTGCACGATGACGGGCACAGTTTCTTTCAGTTGCCGGCCCACCGCAGAACCATGAATGCGGATATGCGTCACGATGTCGCTGAAAATTTCGTGTGCGACATCCTTGACGCCCGAGGCCGAGGCTTGCAGGGTTTCGAGCAACATCGCTTCCAGGCTTTCCAGGTCGGAGCGCGCGCGCGAGAGGTCTTCCCTGGAAAAGGTCTGCGCCCGGGACGCCGCTTCTTCCAGCGCCAGTCTGGAGGCTTCGGCCAGCTGCGCCAACGCCGCGTCCAGCCCGGCGACAGCCTGTTTGATCTGTGCCCGGGCGCGGTCGGTTTGTGCCGCGGAGTGCTGCAGTTCCTTTTGCACACCGGCCCGCGCGCCGTTCAGCACGGCACCCATGATCTGCCGCAGGGATTCGATATCGAACGAGTGCGTACCGATCTTGCGCAAGGTGAGCTGCCGCACAGTCTCCTGCACATCGTGCCCGCGTTCGACGGCGCTACACACCTCGGCTTCGAGCGCCGCAATGTCGTTGGCAACGTTCAGGGTGTTGTCTGTTTCGTCTTGCATGATGAGGGTCCTCAAAAAAAGAGAGCATGAAGGGTACGGTGACAGGATGCTGCCATGCACTGCGGTAGTGCAACTTTTTTTCTGTTTTTCTGTAACTCCGTGCAGCCGCGAGGGCAGTTTGCGGCGGTCGATGCCATGCTGGCAAGCCGGGATGGAGTTTGCCGCGCCGCCCTTTCGCGTCGCATTCTGCCAGAAGCGCGGCAACGAGGCGCCGGCAAAA
Organism: Azovibrio sp.; assembly: GCF_049658005.1. NCBI lineage: Bacteria > Pseudomonadati > Pseudomonadota > Betaproteobacteria > Rhodocyclales > Rhodocyclaceae > Azovibrio > Azovibrio sp. The sequence goes on from NZ_JBASOH010000028.1 coordinate 2,782, forward strand.
AGCGGTGCCAGGAAAGAGGGCAGCAGCCCGGGAACACCGCTCGAATTCGCACTCGATGCGTTCGATGCCACTGGGTTCAAGACTCTGGGTTCAAGACACTGGGTGCTGCGCGGCATGAAGCGCCTGGCGGTGCAGCGCCAGGAAGGGGCAGGTTGATCAGCTCAACCGGCCAGGGCCGGCAACTGCTCGCTGAACAGCACATAGCCCCCCAGCACGGCGAAGATCAGGGCGGCAATGCCATGCACCAGCTTCACCGGCATTTTCGCCGCCATCCGGTCACCAATCAGCACGGCGGGGACATTGGCGATCATCATCCCGAACGTCGTCCCCGCCACCACCGCAAAAAGACTGGCGTACCGGGCGGCCAGGGCCACGGTCGCGACCTGGGTCTTGTCGCCCATTTCAGCCAGAAAGAAGGCAATCAGGGTGGTCCAGAAAACGCCGAAGCGGGGCGAGACGCTGGACGTTTCATCGTCCAGCTTGTCGGGAACCAGCATCCAGCCGGCCATGAGGATGAAGGAAATGCCCAGCACCCAGCGCAAGGTATCGGGGCCCATCAGGTGGGTGAGCCAGCTCCCCACGGCGCCGGCCAGGGCATGATTGGCCAGGGTGGCCACGAGGATGCCGACGATGATGGGCCAGGGCTTTTTGTAGCGCGCGGCAAGCAGGAAGGACAGTAGCTGAGTCTTGTCGCCGATTTCGGCGAGGGCCACGATACCGGTGGCGATGAGGAAGGCGTCCATGGTCTTGAGTGCTCCGGGCCGGGAAAAATACCCATGACCACGCCACTCCCCGGCCCAGCAAAGGTGCGCGATCAAAGGTCTTGCCAAGAAGGTCTTGCCAAGAAGGTCTTGCCAAGTCGGAACCGCCTGCACCATGCCCCCGGCGGTGCGGCGGCAAGTCTGTTGATGCAGGCCCACGGCGCGAGGCGTGGCGGCTACTCCCCAATGAGGGGGCGGATTCTACGGGATTTTGCGGCGCGGCAAAAGGCCCGACCCCTGCCCACCCCCTGCCCGGGCGGCCGCCTGTTCCTTGCCGCCTGTTCCTTGCCGCCTGTTCCTTGCCGCCTATTCCTTGCAGCTGAAGGCCTTGCTGAAGGCCCCCGCCACTACATGGGCGGCGGGCACCGTGCTGTTGGCGGGAAACGGCGGCTGCCGGTCCAGGTAGGCCAGCACGGCCCGCACCAGGCGCACCCGCGCTTCGATCTCCCGGGGCGGGCAGAACGCATCGATGCGCACCCCCACCTTTTCGGCCAGGCGGTCGGCGATGTCGTAGCCATCAAGAAAACCATCCAGATAATTGAGACAACGGCTGCTTTTGACGGAATGGAAGATGTCCGTGCTTTTTTGCCCGGTGAGCAGGATTTCCGCGGCCAGACAATCCTCCTGCAGTTCCGGGCCGGTATAGGCATGAGCCAGCAGGGGCAGGGCACACAACAGGCCAAGCAGAAATTTGCGCATGGGAATCTCCGGGAATCAGTTGCCAGTAGTGAAACGGAAAGGGACGGCGAGGGTGCCGCCCGGCGCCTCGATCAGAAACGAGACCTGCCAGTTCATGGCCCCGGTCACGCAGATGGGCAGATTGCCCTGGCCGGCGAACTGGCCCGGCGCGGTCGGTTTCAGGCGGATCTGGTTGAACCCCATATCCATCTCCACGCCGGAAAAATCCACCTGCACGCCGGTCGCCGCGAGTCCGCCCAGCCGGGCCTGGATCTGCAGGGGTTTCAGGACGGGGATCGGGCGGGGGGCGATTTCAACCTGTAACACTCCCTTGCCGGGCAGACGGACGCTGCAGGCTCCCCGGTTCAGGTCGCAGGTCGAGACCGGCAGGGTCTGGTCCCGGGACGGCAGCCGCTGCGGCCCCAGCCACAGGCCCAGGCCCAGCAGGGATGCCAGGGCCAGGCCCAGGAGCAGGTGGGTGCGGGTGCGTTTTTCCAAGGTCGAGGCGGGCCGAAAAAGGAGCATTTTACCCCCTCGCCGCCGGGGACGCTGCGCCAGAAATGCTATCCTCGCCGCCATGAATTTTGCCCGCTCACCCCGCCCGGCCCGTAAAACACCGCCCCGTCCGGCTGCGGACGACATCGGCACCGGACCGTCCCGGCTGATCTGCTTCAACAAGCCCTACGGGGTGTTGAGCCAGTTCACCCCGGAAGGCCGCTGGCAGGGGCTCGAGGATTTCATCCACATCCCCGGCGTGTATGTGGCGGGCCGGCTGGATGCAGATAGCGAAGGCTTGCTGCTGCTCACCGACAACGGCAAGCTCCAGGCCCGCATTGCCGACCCCAGGTTCAAACTGGAAAAAACCTACTGGGTGCAGGTCGAAGGCGTGCCGGATGAAGCGGCCCTAAAAGCCCTGCGCCAGGGCGTGCCACTCAAGGATGGCCCCAGCCGTCCGGCCCGGGCCCGGCACCTCGACCCCCCGCCCGGACTGTGGGAACGCCAGCCGCCGGTGCGTTTTCGCCAGGCCATTCCCACCACCTGGATCGAACTTGCCATCCGCGAAGGCCGTAACCGCCAGGTGCGGCGCATGACCGCCGCCGTGGGTTTTCCCACCCTGCGCCTGATCCGCGCCGCCATCGGCCCCTACACCCTCGCCGGACTGGCACCGGGGGAGTGGCGCGAGCTCAGGGGCCAGCCCCAGGACCTGCTGCCCTTTCCCCCTCATGATTCCGAGCCCTTATAATTCCGGAAAAAAATCCTGGAAAAAACAGTTTCACCGCCTCGGCGCCAGGGTCGCCCAAGGTAATCAAGGGTAGCCCGCCTCCCCCACCCAGGGAAGAAAGCTGCGCTTCGAGCCCGGGGTGGCAACAACTTTTTGCGACAATTTTCGTCTGTCCGCCTTTGCGATGTGGTTTCAAAGAGAATTCCCGCCCATGAAAATACTACGCCTTGCCACCTTGCTGCTCGGCCTTGCCAGCAGCGCCGCCGCCCTGGCCCAGATGCCGCGCATGGAGCTGACCGCCGGCTTCCACCGCATCGAAGCCGAGGTCGCCGCCACCCAGGCCGACCGGATGCAGGGCCTGATGCAACGCCGCAACCTGGGCCCCAACCAGGGCATGCTGTTTATCTTCCCCCAGGCCCAGCGCCACTGCATGTGGATGAAAAACACCGTGCTGCCGCTCTCCGTGGCCTTCCTGGACGAGGAGGGCAGGATCCTCAACATCCGCGACATGCAGCCCCAGACCGAGAACAACCACTGCGCCGATGCCCCGGCCCGCTTTGCCCTGGAGATGAACCAGGGCTGGTTTGCCGCCAAGGGCATCAAGCCCGGCATGGGCATCGGTGGGCTGCAGCGCGCTCCCGCCGCCCGATGACGGGTTTGCCGCACAGGCAATGGCGGCACAACCTTGCGGGCCGGCCGGCCATGCGCACCTGGCTCACGGCACGGGATTCCCTCACCGCCCGGCTCAGGGCCTGTTGCCTGCATTTTGAAGTGCGCTGCCTGAGCCAGCGCCTGGAAGCCCTGGGCCCCGAGGAAGCCGCCTGCCTGCACCTCCGCCCCGGCCGCCTCGCCTGGGTACGGGAAGTGCTGCTGCTCACCGACGGCAGCCCTGCCATCTTTGCCCATACCGTCATGGCACGCCAGCCCCGCCATCCCTTCGATCTGCGCTTTTCCGCCCTGGGGGAGCGTTCCCTGGGCAGCCTGCTGTTCTCTGACCCGGGCATTGCCCGGGGCCCGCTGGAATTCCTGCGGCTTGACCGGCGCCACCCCCTGTTTCAGCGGGCCCAAACCGCGCTCGCCCCCCTGCCCGCCCGACTCTGGGCGCGCCGTTCCCTTTTTGGTCGCCAGGCCAAGGGAGTGCTGGTCACCGAACTGTTCCTGCCCTCGATCCTGAGCCTCGATCTTGAGCATCAACCCCCGCCCTCAGACGGCTTGAGCGCAGGAATCAGGCCATCCGCTCCTCCATGATGCCGCCCATGCCCTGGTCCCGCCGGGCAGGGGCAGGAATGGCACGCCAGGGCCAACCCCGGGAAATGACTTCGAGCCCGCTCCGCGCCTTGCCCTTTGCCGCCCCTGGGAGCACAATCCCGCGCCATGCAGCAATTTGACCTGATCATCGTCGGCGGCGGTCTGGCCGGTGCCAGCCTCGCCGTCGCCTTGCGCGAAAGCCGCCTCAGAATCGCTCTGGTGGAAACCTGTGCCCCCCAGCCTCCCGAGGGCTGGGATGCGCGCATCTACGCCATCAGCCCCGCCAATGCGGAATACCTGCAACGCATCGGCGCCTGGGAGCACCTGGACCGGGAGCGCATGGCCCCGATCCGGGCCATGGAAGTGTTTGGCGACCAAGGCGGCAGGCTCGCTTTCAGCGCCTATGAAACCGGCGTGGCCGAACTGGGCTGGATCCTGGAATCCTCGCTGATGGCCCGTGAGCTCTGGGAAAGCGTCAAGCGCCAGGCCAATGTCACCCGTTTCTGCCCGGCCCGTCCGGCCCGCCTGGAATTTCGCCACGATGCCGCCGTGCTCACCCTGGAGGAGGGTGCCGTCCTCTCTGCCCGCCTGCTGGCCGGGGCCGACGGCCGGGATTCCTGGGTGCGCCGCCAGGCCGGCCTGGAAGCGCACATCACCCCTTATGAGGAAAAGGGGGTGGTCGCCAATTTCGCCACGGAGAAACCGCACCGGGGCATTGCCTACCAGTGGTTTCGCGCCGACGGCGTGCTTGCCTACCTGCCCCTGCCCGGCCGGCGCATGTCGATCGTCTGGTCCACCCCGGATGCCCAGGCGGACGAGCTGTGCGCCCTCCCCCCCGCCGCCCTGGCCGAGCGGGTGGCCGCGGCCGGGGGCGAGATGCTGGGCCGCCTAGAAACCCTCACCCCTGCCGCCGCCTTTGCCCTGCGCCTCATCCGGGTGCCCCGCACGGTGGCGCCCCGGCTCGCCCTGCTCGGCGATGCGGCCCACGGCATCCACCCCCTGTCCGGCCACGGCATCAACCTCGGCTTTCAGGATGCCAAGGTGCTCGCCGGGCTGCTCGCCGGCGCCCAGCCCTGGCAGGACATCGGCGAGGAACGCTTCTTGCAGCGCTACCAGCGGGCACGCCAAGAGGAAACCCGCCTCATGCAGGGCACGACCGATGCCCTGCGCCGCCTGTTCCGGGCCAATCTCCCCGGCCTTGCCCCGCTGAGAAACCTCGGCCTGTCCCTGACCGACAGGCTCGCCCCCCTCAAAAGCCAGCTGGTGCGCTACGCCCTGGGCGCCTTCTGAGCCTGAGACATACAAGCCTGAGACATACAAGCCTGAGACATACAAGCCTGAGACATACACGCCACAGGCCCGGCCTTGCCCCCATCACCCCAAGGAGCTTCAATGTTCAAGCCATTACTTCCCCTGGTCCTGGCCGCCGGCCTGGCCTTACCCGCCCTGGCCCAGGAGGCCAACGTCAAGAAAGCCATCGAGGCCAAGCTCGGCGCCCCGGTCACGAGCGTCACCAAGGCCGGTTACCTGGGGCTCTATGAAGTCTATTTCGACGGCCAGATCCTCTACACGGACGAGAAGGTCAGCGCCATCCTGGCCGGCAACCTGATTGACGCCAAGACCATGACCAGCGTCACCGAAGAACGGATGAAGAAGCTGAACGCCATCAAGTTCTCCGACCTGCCCCTGAATCAGGCCATCAAGCAGGTGAAGGGCAATGGCAAGCGGGTCCTGGTCACCTTCGAGGACCCCAACTGCGGCTACTGCAAGCGTCTGGCCAAGGATCTGGCCAAGCTGGACAACATCACCCTCTACACCTTCCTCTACCCCATCCTGTCCGAGGATTCCATCAAGAAATCCCGCCAGATCTGGTGCGCCGCCGACCAGGCCAAGGCCTGGAACGACTGGATGCTCAAGGGCAAGGTCCCCGCGGGCAAGGAGGATTGCGACACCACCGCCATCATCAACAACCAGGAATTCGGCCAGAAACTGCGCATCACCGGCACCCCCACCCTCTTTTTTGCCGACGGCGAGCGGGTCGGCGGTGCCATCCCCATGGCCCGCATCGAACAGAAGCTGAACAGCATCAAGTAGGGCGCCCGCCGCCCCGCAAGGGAAGAACCGGGTTCGGGATGAGCCCTCGTTCCGGGCATGGCGCCTGACGGCGGATACGTTCGATTCCACAGGCCGGGGCCGCCTTGCCCAGCCATGGGGGCGCCGGGCTTATCCGGCCTGCGCCTCGCGCTACGCCCCGCTTCTGCCTGGCCTCCCGTCCGGCGATTCAGCGTGTTCTGGCGGCGGTGGCGGTGGTGGCGGCGGCGGCGGCGGCGGCGGCGGCGCGGAGTCGGGCTTCATTTTCGGCCAGCACGCGCTCGTAAATGAGCGGGGTGCCGCGCTGGGGGCGTCCGCCCAGTTCGTACAGCCCGTCCAGTTCGAACTGGGCTTGCATGCTGGAAAACTCATTGACCAGAGCAATGTTCAGCACATCGAGCACCGGTTGCCAGCCGGCGTCATCGCCTTGGACGCGCCGCACCAGGAGTCGCGGATTGAACTGATAGCCCCCCCGGGTCAGGCGCTTGAACAGGCCGCGGTTGTAGGCGTAATCACGGTCCACCTCGTTGCGCGACAGCACCTGGCTGATGGCGCTGCGCTTACGCCGGGCGGCAGAGACGATGCTGGTCGGCAACGTGGCCCAGTAGGCTTCCAGCGTGGCGGCGTCGAACAGGCCGGGGTACCGGGTGTTGCAGGTGAAGACATGTTTGAACAGCATCCAGCAGCTTTGCATCAGGAAGTATTCCGACTGATGCTTGTCGATGCGCACCAGGCGCTCGCCGTTATTGACGTCGATGCAGGATGGGGCGAGCCGCTCGTAGAGCGGGCCGATGGATTTCCTGGCGAAGGTTTCGTCGCGCAGAGCCGAACCCAGGGCCCAGTGCAGGGCATTGAGGCCAAAGTGATCGGTGCTCTCGCGATTGGCGCCGCGTTCGAGCAGGGCTTCCACCAAGGCCACGTTGCCGGCCGCCGCCGCGGCCATGAGCGGGGTCATGTTCATCGGCAGGCGATGCTCGATGCCGTGCTTGTCGCATTGGCGCAGGATGTCGTTGAAGTGGCGGTTGTGATAATTCTGGTAAGAGCGGCGCCCCAGCGTTGCCCGCTGCTTGCTGAAGTTTTGCGCCGGGGCAAAGGCCTCGTAGCGATGCAGGCTCTGGGCAAGGCTGGGTAGATCGTGACAGCAGGCGATTTCGAGCAGTTGCTGCTGTTGCTTGCTACCCGGTTTGCGCTCGCGGAACACCTGCACCAGCAATTCACGCGTCTTCGCTTCGTCAAAGACCGGCCAGGGCACCGGCGTTTCCTTGAGGATGTTCTGACGAATGGCGTCGGCCTGCTCCTGCTTGCCTTGCAGTTCGAGTTTGCGCGCTTCCTTCTGCCAGTCTTCAATCGACGACTGCCTGGCTTCCACCTTGATCTGCTCTGCGGTCGACAGCGTCAAAAGGTCAAAGATCGGGTGGCGGGTGTCGCTTTCGATCAGATAGATATTCTTGATCGCCCGGGTCAGCGCCACATACAGGGCATTGACGTAGAACTTGTAGATTTCCAGCGATTTGTCCTGCTTGTCACGCGCCCGGCGGTATTCCAGATCATTTTGTTCCAGCGCCGCAGCCTCGACACCGTCGGCAATGTCGCTGAATTCGCTGCGATGGTCGGAAACGAAACGATAGAGGACGATGTTTTCGTATTCCAGGCCCTTGGCTTCGTGGATGGAAAAGAGCAGCGGCGTGGCGAAGTGCTGGCGCGCCTCGGCCTTGTCTTCGTCGCGCATGACCAGCACGGCAAACTGGGTCGATTGGCGGATCTGCTGGTCGAGCGACTTTTTGATGGCTTCCTTGTCGGCCAGCAGGCTGACCTGGCCGGCCTCGCCGCCGACGGCTTCGACCAGATAATTGCTTTCACGGTCGATGGAGCCAAAGCGCTGATGCTTGATCTTCAACAGCCGGTTGGCGATGCGCGTGGCTTCCTGACCATTGCGAAAGTTGGCCGAGAGCACGCGCAAGGACTGTTGCTCGGCAAGCTGCGCATCCTGCCAGAACAGCGATTTCACCTGGGCCCAGGAGAAGAAATTGGGGTGCACGATCTGGTTGGAATCGCCGCAAAGCAGGAAATGGCCGGGCTTTTTCAGGGTTTTCAGCACCAGCGCCAGTTGCACCGGGGTGATGTCCTGCACCTCATCGATGACGACGAAGTCATAGCGCGGCGCGGCCCGCGCCAGATATGACTGGGCGACGAGATTGAGGTCGTAGCGGCCGTTTTCCTGCAGCCAGGCGCGGTATTTTTCGAACAGATCATACAGGGCATCGCGCTGGGCTTCGGCAAAGATGCTCTGGCGCACGCCCAGCTGACGATAGGATTCGCGCGTATGCACGCCGCTGGCCGCTGCCGTGATGACGCCGCGAATTTCCTCGAACGCCGGGTGCGCATCGATGCCTTTGAAACGCTGGCGCAGACGCTCGAACCAGCCGGAAAATTCGCGCCAGTTGATTTCGCGCCCGGCCGGCACCTGGATGGATTCGACAAATTCGCGGTAGGAGAGAAAGACGGCCTCCTGCCCCGGATGGTCAAAGCCATGGGCGTAATACAGATCGCGCGCGCTCTGGGCCAGGAAGGCGGAATGGGTGACATAAAGCACCTCGCCCTCGGCGTGCTTGAGTTTTTCCAGAGTCAGCGCCGTCTTGCCGCTGCCGGCGCTGCCAATGATGATCAAGGGCGGCGGGGTGCGGTAGATGGCCTCTTGCGCGTCATCAAAGGAAATCGGCTTGTCGAGCAGATGCACCGTGCCATGCTCGGGGTGCAGATAGCGCATCGGCTGGGCCTCGGCCTGCGCAGCACCGAGGCTGACATCGACGATCAGCTTTTCGTCGACATGGGCGCCGCGCAGGAAGCGGGATTTGTCGTAATCGTGGTTTTCGATCACTTCCAGCATCAGGGCGCAGACTTCGTCCTGATGGCGCACCAACGTAAATAGCAGGCGGTTGGCATCGTCCAGGCGGGCGCGGTAGAACTTGCCATGACTGAGATTGGCGAGTTTCTTGACCTGGGCAGCAGCAAAGTCGCCCTTGGCAAGGGCGTCGACCACTTTGCGATAGGTTTTGCTGACGCGCTGGGTGTTGAGGGCGTCGTATTCGAGAATACGCATGATGCCAACCAGATTCGGGAAGCTGCCAAGGATAAGGCCTGGATGCCGGACCTGCCAAACCGCTCGATGATGCCCCGGCGATCGGCGCATGAAAATGGCCAAAGCAGATCCAGAAAACCGTGCCCATGACCCCTCCGGGTGATGGGCACGGTCAGCCGCTCAGCTACGGGCCAGGATTCCTACGGGCCAGGATTCCTACGGGCCAGGATTCCTACGGCCAGGCATCCTACGGCCAGGATTCCTGCGACCAGGCCTCCTACGACCAGGCCTCATGCCGCCGCCGGCCGGGGTTCAGCCCCGGCCGGGCCCGCCATGCCGCGATCGATGCTCCGATCGATGCCGTGGTTGATGCCGCTGATCAGGGCCTTGAGCGAGGCAGTGACGATGTTGCCGTCCATGCCCACGCCGTAACACTCGCCGCCGGCCCCGGCCACCTCCATGAAGGCGCAGGCCCGGGCCTCGCCCGCGGCGCCGCTGGGCCCCATGGCCCGCTCCTCGAAACTGCGCACCTGGACCTGGAAGCCCGCCCCCTGCAGGGCATGTACCGCCGCGTCGATGGGGCCGTTGCCCTCGCCGCGGAGCAGATGCGGCCGCCCTTCGATGTCGACCGCCAGACGGATGCCCTGCCTTTGCCCCTCGGTAAAGAGCTGATGCTCGCGGTAGCGCAGCGGCGCCTCCGTCTCGAGATAGGTGCGGGAAAAGAGGGCCCAGAGGTCGGCGGCGCTCATTTCCCCGCCGTGGCTATCGGTATGGCGCTGCACGACCGCGGAAAACTCGACCTGCAGGCGGCGCGGCATCACCACCCCGTAGCCGGATTCGAGCAGGTAGGCGATGCCCCCCTTGCCCGACTGACTGTTTACCCGGATCAACGAGTCGTAGTTGCGCCCGACATCGGCCGGATCGATGGGAAGGTAGGGCACTTTCCAGGGCATTTCCCCTTGATCGCCGGCGGCCTTTTGCGCCGCAAACCCCTTCTTGATGGCATCCTGGTGGGAGCCGGAGAAGGCCGTAAACACGAGATCCCCGACGTAAGGGTGGCGCGGGTGGATGGGCAACTGGGTGCAATCCTCGACCGTGCGGGCCACGGCGTTGATGTCGGAAAAATCAAGGCCGGGCTCGATCCCCTGGGTGTAGAGATTGAGGGCGAGGGTGACGAGATCAACATTGCCGGTGCGCTCGCCGTGACCGAACAGGCAGCCCTCCACCCGGTCGGCCCCGGCCATGAGGCCGAGTTCGGCGGCCGCGACGGCGGTGCCCCGGTCGTTGTGGGGATGCAGGCTGAGGAGGATGCTCTCGCGCCGGGCGAGGTGCCGGTGCATCCATTCGATCTGGTCTGCATACACATTGGGTGTGGCCATCTCCACCGTGGCGGGGAGATTGAGGATCACCCGGCGCTCCGGCGTGGCGCCCCAGGCCGCCGTGACGGCATCGCACACTTCCAGGGCGAAATCGAGCTCGGTGGCGCTGAAGGTCTCGGGGCTGTACTGGAGCACCACCTCGGTCTCCGGCATGGCCTCGGCCAGGTCGCGGATGAGGCGCACCGCTTCTACCGCCATGTCCACCACCTCTGCCTTACTCATGCCGAACACCTGCTTGCGAAAGGGTTCGGAGGTGGCGTTATACACATGCACGATGGCCCGGCGGGCGCCGCGGATGGCCTCGAAGCTGCGCCGGATCAAATGCTCCCGGGCCTGGGTGAGCACCTCGATGGTCACATCCTCGGGAATATGCTCGCCTTCGATGAGTGCCCGCACGAAGTCGAAGTCGGTCTGGGAGGCGGCAGGAAAGGCCACCTCGATTTCCTTGAAGCCGATGGCGCAGAGCATCTCGAACATGCGCATCTTCTTTTCCTTGTCCATCGGCTCGAAGAGGGACTGGTTGCCATCGCGCAGATCGGTGCTCATCCAGATCGGCGCCTGGGTGATGCTGCGGCTGGGCCACCGGCGATCCTCAAGGGGTACCGGCGGAAAGGGGGCGTATTTGCTGGCGGCAGGCATGGACTTCATGGCGGTCTCCCGGAAAACGTTGCGATGAAGAGCATGGTAAGGAAAAAAGAGGGGCATTTTCTTGCGTATTGCATCGACAATAGCGTCGTTTGCGCAATAAAATTGCGAAAAACCCACAAAACCTGGAATCTCCGCAAGCCGCGCCCCATCACACCCCATCACACCCCAGCACGCCATGAAACTCGACCGCTACGACCGCCAGATCCTCCAGCTCCTGCAGGAAGATGGCCGCATCAGCAACCAGGACCTCGCCGAGCGCATCGGCCTTTCCCCCTCGCCCTGCCTGCGCCGCGTCAAGGCCCTGGAAGAAGCCGGGCTGATCCGCGGCTACCGGGCTCTTCTCGATGCCCGCAAGCTGGGACTCAGCCTGATGGCCCTGATCCACATTTCCATGGATCGCCACACCCCCGAACGCTTCGAGAATTTCGAGAAGGAAATCCAGGGCATCCCGGAAATCATCGAATGCCTGCTCATCACCGGCCAGGACGCGGACTACCAGTTGAAGGCCGTGGTGCGCGACATGGATGGCTACCAGGAACTCTTGCTCAACCGCATCACCCGCATTCCCGGCGTCACCGGCGTCCATTCCAGCTTCGTGCTGCGCCGGGTGGTGGACGAGACCGCCCTGCCCATTGCCTGAATCCCCCCGACAACACTTCGTTACAAACCGGCAAGGAAGGCCGACAGACAGAAGGGGGCGCCGGGCGTAAAGTGCAAACCGTTGTGTTACCCCCTTCTCTCGATCCCCCCCTTTCGAGATTCAATCCCCGCTACCGACATGGCGGGGATTTTTTTGGCTGCGGTAAGCTCGAACGACGAGTGGTGCGTTAAAAGCTCATCAGGACTCATCACCTCATGAAACAGGATGGACCGACCATGAAACTGCTGCACACCCTTCCCCTCATCCTCACTGCTTGCATCAGCAGCGCCGCCCTTGCCGGTGGCTACTGGCAAGAGGAGCGCTACGATAGCCACTACGATAGCCACTACGATAGCCATCGCGTCCAGCCCCGGCGCCATCATCATGGCCGGCAGGTCGAATACATCGTCGTGGAGCGCCCGGTCTACCGCGCCCCCCGGGTCGTCTATCGGGAACCGATGGTCGTCTACCGGGAACCCGTGACGGTCTATCTCGACCGCCCTGATGGTTACGCTGATGGTTACGCTGATGTCTACCAAACCCGGCGCCGACAGCATCATCCCGGCTACTCCCGTCACCAGGACGGCATGAGCACCGGCACCGGCCAGATCCTGGGAGCCGTGGCGGGCGGCGTCATCGGCAGCCGCTTCGGCCAGGGCAACGGCCGCCTTGCCACCACGGCAATCGGCGCCGTTCTGGGAGGAGTGGTGGGTGGCGAACTGGCCCGCGACTGAATCCCTGCCATCGCCCCTCGCCCCTCAGCCCACCCCTCAGACCGCCCCTGCAAAACTCCCGCAGGCCCACTCCGGCGCCGCGGCACGGGACTGATCGAAGCCGTTCTGAAGCCATTTTCCGATCTCGATACGGTGACGCTCGCCCCGCCGCGCCAGCCTCGGGCTACCGTTACTCGCCGCCACCCCGATACGGTGACACTCCCCCCGCCGCGCGGTCTACCGTGCTGCCACGGGGGGCTGCCCGGCCTTGCGCACCGACTTGTCGGCGTACATGTTCTGGTCGGCGGCGGTTATCAGCTGATGGACGGTTTCGCCGTCTTCCGGAAAGTGCGACAGGCCGATGGAAGCGCCGACGGCCAGCGTCAGGTCGCCGACGTAGACGGGCTCTTCCACCGCCTGGCGCAAGCGAGTCACCAATTGCGCGAGCGGTTCGTCGCTGCCCTCTTCCACCAGCAATACAAATTCATCGCCGCCCCAGCGGGCCAGGGTGTCGCTGGCCCGGATGGCACGCAGCAGGCGGCCGGCAAGCACCTGGAGCAGATGGTCGCCCATGCGGTGGCCATAGGTGTCGTTGATGTCCTTGAAACCATCCAGGTCGATGAACAGCACGCCCAGGCGGCCTCCGGGTGTCCGCTTGACGCGCTCCAGGGCGAGGTGGATGCGGTCGTCGAACAGGCGGCGGTTGGGCAAGCCGGTGAGGCTGTCGGCGAGGGCGAGTTGCGCCATCTCGACACGGTGACGAAGGAACATGAAGGTGGCGATGCTGACCAGGACGGCCACCGTCCAGCCCAGGAACCGGAGTATCCACAGCAGGTTGCTGCTGCCGGAACGGACCGGAAGTACACCGTAGATCCAGGTGCCGTTGGGAACTTCGGCGGCGAGCTGGAGGCAGGCCGGGTCGTCGAACAGCCCGGCACGGCCATGAAGTACCCGGCCGCCGGGTCCCCCGGCCGAGCCGTCGCGGATCGCAAACTCGAAGCGCTTGTCGGTCATGTCGCGAAACGCGGCCCGAAACAGCAGGTCGGTGTCGATGACCGTAGACAGCAAGCCCCAGTATTCGCCCTTGACGAGAACCGGCGCGCGATAGATGAAACCGCTGCCGCCTTGCACCAGATCGATGGGGCCGGCCAGGGCGCCCTTGCGCGAGTTGATGACTTTTTCCACCACCGGCCATTGTCCGGGATGCTGCCGGTAGTTGATGCCAATGGCTTTTTCGTTGCCCTTCAGGGGGTAGACGTAAGTCAGGATTTCGCCAACGGCGATGCCGAGGTTGCGGATCAGGCCGGAATTCTTGTGCAATTCGCCGAGGATGGACTGGATTTCAGCCCGGTCCAGGCTGTCGTGGCGGACCGCCAGATAGGCGGAAAGCCCGCTGGAGAGGTAAATGATGGTATTGAGCTCCCGATCCACCCGGGCGCGCAGGCCGCTGCCATAGGCGATGGCGTCAAGCCGGGTACTGGCGTCCAGTTCCTGGCGTTGCAGGCCGAGCCCCAGCTCGGTGATGGCGCCCACGGCGAAGAGCGCGAGAAGGGCAATCAGACGGGCGAACAGCACCGTTTGCTGGAATTTCCAAAGCCGGTCATTGAAGGGGGCACGCATGGGCTGCAACTCATTGTGGTCGTTTCAATCGATGTTCACACTCTGGACAAGGCTCGATCAGCCTAACCCTGCGCCGAAATTCCGCACTAACAAATCCTCATGGCCCAACGGCGACCCAAGCGCCCCCGGAGTCAAGACCGAAAATGTTCAGCTGGATCTGCACATTCGACTCGCAACTAGGCGGCGCTGCGGCTGCGATCCCCATGGCGCGAGGGGATTCTGTTTCGACGACAGGACGAGACGAAAAGGTGATCCGGAGGTAGGTCCGGGAGCAGGAAAAACCAGCTGCACGAAATAGGCAAGGGTGGCGACGGTAAATCATGGCCAATGCGGTGCGGCGCGCACCGATTGGGCTCCTGTCTCGATTGTGGGGCTCCTGTCTCACCTGTCTCACCTGTCTCACCTGGGGGCCGCCTCGGGGGGCAGCAGCACCCACATCCGCCCCTTTTGCTTCATCCGTCCAGCCAGTTCGCCGGCTTCCTTGCCAAAGCCCCAGAAAACATCGGCCCGCACCCCGCCCTTGATGGCTCCGCCGGTATCCTGGGCGAGCATCAGCCGGTTCAAGGGCTCGCTGCTGTTGGGCCGGGTGGTGGCGAGCCAGACGGGCGCCCCCAGGGGAATGTAGCGCGGGTCGACGGCTATGCTGCGTTCCGGGGTGAGCGGCACCCCCAGGGCGCCGATCGGGCCGCCCTCGGTATTGGGCAGCTCCCGGAAGAAGACATAGCTCGGATTCTGGTTGAGCAGAGCCTGCAACTGGTCCGGATGGGCCCGGGCCCAGGCCTGGATGCCCTGCATCGAAGCCTCCTCCAGCTTTAGCTCGCCCCGCTCCACCAGCAGCCGGCCGATGGACTGATAGGGGTGGCCGTTCTGGTCGGCATAGCCCAGGCGCACCCGGCTGCCATCGGGCAGTTGCACCCGGCCCGAGCCCTGGATCTGGAGGAAGAAGAATTCCACCGGGTCTTGCACCCAAAGGAGGATCTTGCCCGGCCACTGGCCGGTGCGGCGCGCCTCGATCTCGGTCCGGCTCCAGTAGGGCAGCACCTTGTTGCCCTCCAGCCGGCCGCGCAGGCGGCGATGCTTGAGCTCGGGATAGACATCGCCCAGCTCGATGCTGAGCATGTCCGCGGGAACGCCCAGCACCGGGGTGGCATTGCGGGCATCCTTGGTCCTGCTGCCCAGGATCAGAGGTTCGTAATAGCCGGTGATCATGCCTTCGCTGCGGCCATCGCCCTCCACCACCGCGTAAGGGGTGAAATAGGTTTCATAGAAACGGCGGACGGCCTCACCCTCCTGGCCATCCACCGCGCGCGCCAGCTCACAGACCCGGGCCCAGGCCGCCCCACCGGCCCGGCGGGAGAGCCCCCGGCAGGATTCCTGGAAGGCGCCCCAGCTGGCCGCCACATTGTCTTTTTGCCAATCCGGCAGATCGGCCCAGGTCGCCGCTTCCAGCCGGGGCGGCAATTCCACCACCGGGGCGGTCACCGCCGGGCAGACCGGGGCGGGAGGACAGACGGGGCAAACCGGGCAGGCCTGGGGCGCCACCGGTTTTTCCTGGCCAGGCGGTTTTTCCTGGCTGAGCGCTGCAGGCCCGGCCTCCGCCGCCTTTTCCCAGGAGAGATGCGCGTTACAGGCAGTGAGCAGAACCAGCAGCAGCGGGGCAAGCCGGGACAGGTGACGGATGGGGAACCAGAAGAGGGATTGGCTTTTTTGCATGGTTTTGGCTAGATTCAGAACTTTCCGACAAGTATACCCTCTGCCATGCCCACCTCCTCCCCACTGGAAAATCTGCTGGCCCGGGCCGAATCGGTCCTGACCCGTTTTGAAGCCCTGCTGCCGGCCCCGCAGCAGGAACCGGACTGGTCCCTGGTGTTTGCCTGCCGCTGGCGCCGCCTCAAAGGCCCGGCGGGACGGGGCCAGTTGCTGCCGGTGCGGCAGGTCCATCCGATCCGCCTGGCCGACCTGACCGGCATCGACGACCAGAAACAACGCATTACCGCCAACACCCGCCAGTTCGTGGCAGGAAAACCCGCCAACAACGTGCTGCTCACGGGCAGCCGCGGCTCGGGCAAGTCTTCCCTGGTCAAGGCTCTGCTCAATGAATTCTTTCCCCAGGGGCTGCGCCTGATCGAGGTGGACAAGGACGAGCTCACGGATCTGCCCGAAATCGTGGACCGCATCGCCGGCCGGCCGGAAAAATTCATCCTCTTTTGCGACGATCTCTCCTTCGAGGCCGGCGAGCATGCCTACAAGGCCCTCAAATCCGTGCTCGACGGTTCCATCGCCGCGCCGCCGGAGAACGTGCTGATCTACGCTACCTCGAACCGGCGCCACCTGATGCCTGAATTTTTCTCGGAAAACCTGGAAACCACCCGGGAGGACGGGGAAATCCACCCGGGCGAGGCGATCGAGGAGAAGATCTCCCTTTCCGAGCGCTTTGGCCTCTGGATTTCCTTCTACCCCTTCGACCAGGATGGCTACCTCGAGATCGTCGCCCACTGGATGCAGTCCTTCGGCTTTTCCCGGCAGGAGATCGCCGCCGCGCGCGGCGAGGCGCTCAACTGGGCACTTGCCCGGGGCTCCCGCAGTGGCCGGGTGGCCTGGCAGTTTGCCCGCGACTACGCCGGCCGGGCGGCCGAAAAAAAATGAGTACGCCCGAGGTTCCCATCACTCAGGTGGCGGCCGCCGTGATGCTGAGCCGGGACGGCCAGGAATTCATGCTGGCCTGCCGCCCGGAAGGCAAGGTCTATGCAGGCTACTGGGAATTCCCCGGCGGCAAGGTGGAAGCGGGCGAGACCGTGCGCCAGGCCCTGGTGCGGGAACTCGAGGAAGAACTGGGCATCACCGTGACAAAGGCCAGCCCCTGGCTGCAGCGGCACTTCGTCTATCCCCATGCCCATGTGCAGATCCACTTCTGGCGGGTCACCGGCTGGGAGGGTGAAATCGGCATCAGCGCCCCGCTCGAACACAGCGCCGTGGCCTGGCAGCCTCTGGGCGGCCCGAACCGGGTGGCGCCCCTGCTGCCTGCCAACGCCCCCATCCTGAAGGCGCTCTCCCTGCCCTGCCAGATGATCATCAGCCAGGCCGCGACCCGGGGGGTGGAGCAGGAATTGCAGCGTCTGGAGCAAGCCCTGAACCAAGGCTTGCGGCTGATCCAGCTACGCGACCGGGAGCTTCCCCCGGCCGAACGCCTGTGGTTCGCCGAGGCCCTGATGCATCTGGCCCGCCCCCGCCAGGCCCTGGTGCTGGTCAGCGAAGATGAAACCCTGGCCCGCCGTATCGGTGCTGCTGGATTGCACCTCAGCAGTGCCGGGCTCAAGGCCCGCACGACCCGGCCGGATTTCGAGTGGGTCGGCGCCTCCTGCCATGACGCGGCAGAACTCGCGCAGGCCGAAGCCCTGGGACTCGATTACGCCCTGCTCGGGCCGGTGCTGCCCACGGCCAGCCACCCCGGCGGCGCCATACTGGGCTGGGCGGGATTCGCCCAGCGGGTACAAGAGAGCGCCTTGCCGGTATTCGCCCTCGGCGGGCAGACACAAGATCGGCTCGCAACAGCCCAGGCGCACGGCGCCCACGGCATCGCCATGTTGCGCGGCTGGTGAAAGCAAGGTAACCGCGGCACGGCAACCGCGCCATGGCCTCAGCCGTTCTGGTCGGTGGAATCAATGCTGCCCTGATCCGGTTCCTGAACGGGTACCTTGTAGGATTCATCCGCCCAGCTGCCCAGGTCGATCAGCTTGCAGCGTTCGGAACAAAAGGGGCGCCATTTGTTCTCGGGGCGCCATTCGGACAGGGTGCCGCACTGAGGGCAGGGCACCTGACGATAGGGAGTCTGGCTCACAGGTTGCAGAAGGTCAGATCAAAGGGAACATCCCGGTCGCAGGCCTTGGCCTTGATTTCCATTTCCGGGGGAAGGGTGAAGCGGATGTTGAGGACGTAACGGTTGGCGCTGACTTCGGGCACGGCATGTTCCCCTTCCGCCAAGGAAATGCGCACCATCTGGGCTGCGGTTCCTCCCAGCATGCGCTGGAACTGTCCATGCGCCGCGGTCAGGCTTTCACGCCGGCCACTGGAGCGCAACAGGCGCAGGATGATGATCAGCGCATCGCGCACGGGCAACATGGAGCGGGTCCAGGAAGCCAGGGCATGGCTGCGGAACTGGGCCGACTGGTGCAGCCAGTAATGGTAGGAAGGCAGATCGAATTCGCACACCCCGCCGGGGATGGCCACCCGGCTCTTGATGCCCATCAGCCAGTCGTTGTCGCGCAGGGTCTGGCCGAACTTGCCGCTCAGGGCCAGGAGGGCGGCGGAGGCCTGCTCGATCTCATAGAGGGCGCCGGACAGGGCCGCCTCGGAAATGTCGGGATTGTTGCGAAAGCCGAGCAGCGTTTGCCGCTGCCGTTCAAGCTCCTGGATCATGTCCATCTTCAGGTCGGCGCGCCCCGCCACTTCCAGGATTTCAAACAGGGTCACGAGGGCGACATGGTTCTCCGCCGGACCGTCCATCCGGGTGAAATAAGCGACCTTTTCGAAGAGGTCCTCCAGGCGCAACAGGGTGCGTATGCGCTCATTGAAGGGATATTCGTAGGTGATCACGCCGCCGCCATGAAATGGAATTTTTAATATTCTGAATCAGTTAGGTGCAAATCTCAACCTAATCCTTTAAGGAAAATAAAATATTCAGGCGCCGGCCTTGCAACGGGCCATGAGCTGATAGCGCCGGTGCAGTTCCGCCACGGGCTCCAGGAGATCCTCAGGCCGGCCGCTGTTGTCGAGCACGTCGTCCGCCAGCGCCAGGCGTGCCGCACGGCTGGCCTGGGCCGCCATGATCGCGTCCACTTCCTCACCCGATAGCCCGTTGCGCGCCATGACCCGCTCCCGTTGCAGGGCTTCAGGGCAATCGACGACGAGGATGCGGTCGAGGCGATGGGATTTTCCGCCGGTTTCCACCAGCAAGGGAATGGCGAGCAGGACGTAAGGCGTGGCGAGGGCCGCGATGCCTGCCTCGGCCAGTTTTTGGATCTTGGGGTGCAAGATCGCCTCCAGGCGGCGGCGCGCCTCGGGATCGGCAAACACCCGCCGGCGCATGGCGGCCCGGTCGAGGCTGCCATCGGCGGCCAGGATGCCCGTGCCAAAGCGGGCCACGATGGCCGGCATGGCTTCCCCTCCGGGCCCCGTGAGCTGGCGGGCGAGCCGATCCGTATCGACCAGCCCCGCTCCCAGGCGCACGAAGGCATCCGCCACCGTGCTCTTGCCGCTGCCGATGCCGCCGGTCAGGCCAACCACGAAACTCACGGACAATCCCTGACCACACTACCGGCCGGCAGCGCCTTGCGCAAAGCGGCCAGATCGCTGTCGCTGCCCTTCAGCTCCAGCAACCGCCGGGCACCTTCGAGACTGCGCTGCCCCACCCGGGCACTGCGCACCCCCTGCCCCCGCAACTGCTCCAGACGCCGCTGGGCAGCCTCTTCACGGGAAAAAATGCCCAGGGAGATGGCATATTTCTGGGGGCCTTCATTGACGACAAAGAATTCCGCCACCCCGAGCCGCTGCAGTTCGCCCGCTTTCTTCTCGGCGCCCTTCTTGTCGGCCTGCGGTGGCAGGAACACCCACCAGCCCCCCTCGCTGCGTTGGCTGACCGCCAGATTGGCCGCGCTGGCCTGGGCGGCCAGGCGAGCCGCCTCGTCTTCCTTCAGGCCGGTCAGCAGCAAGCAGGCCTGGGCAGCCTCGGCGCTTGCCGGCTTGGCAGGCACGGATTCGGGAACGGGGTCAGGCTTTTTTTCAGGAGGCGGCGCGGCCGGTCTGGCC